>NZ_JBPLZQ010000070.1:0-7077 GCF_054018175.1 Geoglobus sp. | reverse complement strand
GTGATGGGAATGAGGATATTCGACCCTTTTGAGAAGCTCAGAAGGATGCAGTAGAAGATGGCAAGGCTACTTGACGAGTTTGACATGATGAGCCTCTCTCCAGCAGGAGTGGAGCTGAGCATGCCCGTTGATGTGATTGAGGAGGAAGACAGGCTCAGAGTTATTGCAGACCTCCCCGGATTCGAGAAGAGTGACATCCAGGTGTACATAGAGGACGGGGACCTGGTGATCAGGGCCGTCAGGAAGGAGGAGAAGGAGGACAGAGAAAAGAACTACATAAGAAAAGAGAGAAGGTACGGAGAGATTTACAGGAGAGTATCGCTTCCGGTCGAAGTGGACGAGGACAGAATTCAGGCGAGATACAACAACGGCGTTCTCGAAATCGAGATTCCCAAGACGGCCAGGGAGAGAAAGATAATCAGAATTGAATAAAGTCCCCTTTTATTTTGCATATATTGTCAAAACATCTCCATCCTCGAGCCGGTGGTCTATTCCGACCCTCTGACCGTCGAACTTTACGCTTCTTCCCCAGATCCTCGCATACTTGAAGTTTTCGACCATATCTCTGTGCAACTTGCGGCACACGTCCTCGACCCTCGCACCCCTCCTAAGTATCATCGGTTCCTCCTCGACCTTTCCACCGGGAGGTTTCAGAAAGACCCTGATGAAGTCGAGCTTCCTGTAGATTTCATCCACGAGCCTGTCGAGGTTTGTACCCTTTTCAGCGGAAACGGGAATGGCATTCTCCGGAATTTCCACATCCGGATAAAGGTCGATCTTGTTCACGACGGTGATTGAGGGAATGTAAGCCCTGTTTCCAAGTATGGCATCGATGAGCCTGTCAATGGTTATGTCCTCCCTGATCAGCACGTCACCGTTGTGGATCTTGTATTCCCTCAGTATCCCCTTGATGGTCTCCTCGTCGAGGGTGAGCTGAACCGTCGACTTTATGTTCAGCCCCCCGGTGGGTCTCTTTTTGATTACTACTTCAGGCGGGTTCTCATCGAGCCTGATGCCACCTTCGTACAGCTCCCTCTTGAGCACATCGATGTTGTGGACGGTGAAGACATCGACAACGATCACGATTAAATCGGCATTCCTTATGGCCGCAAGTATCTCCCTACCCCTGCCCCTCCCCTTGGACGCGCCCTCTATGAGCCCAGGCACATCAACTATCTGGATCCTCGCACCTTTGTACTCGAGCATTCCCGGAACGGGTTTGAGTGTCGTGAAGTCGTAATCACCCACCTCGCTCTTGGCCCCGGTCAGTGCGTTGAGGATCGTCGACTTTCCCACCGACGGATACCCGACGAGAACCACAGTCGCATCTCCTTCCTTCTTTATAGCGTACTGCTCTCCGCCACTCTTTTTTCTCTGTTTTTCTGCCTCCTCCTTCAGCCTTGCGAGCTTGGCCTTCAGCCTGCCAATGTGGTGTTCGGTGGCCTTGTTGTACGGAGTCTTCCTGATCTCCTCCTCGAGCCTTTTGATCTCCTGAAGTACATCCATCGATTGCAAGAGACTTCTCTCAAAATAAAAAGCTTAGGAAAAAAGGGGTCAGAGGTACTTTCTCGGATCGGTTATCTTACCCTCAACCGCGCTCGCTGCAGCGGTGGCTGGAGAGGACAGGTAAATCTCGGCATCTGGATTGCCCATCCTCCCCTTAAAGTTCCTGTTCTGGGTGGAAATGCAGACCTCACCGTCTGCCAGAATGCCCATGTGGATTCCGACACACGGCCCACATCCCGGGGGTATGACCAGTCCCCCCGCCTCAACTATCGTTCTGAGGTAACCGAGTTCGTCGGCTTTGAGGTATACTTCGCGGCTTGCCGGACCGACTATGAGCCTGACGTTTTCGGCAACCCTCCTCCCCTTGAGAATCCTCGCAACGATCTCGATGTCACTGAGCCTGCCGTTAGTGCAGGTTCCCACGAAGACCTGATCCACTGGAGTTCCCTCCACATCGGCAACTGGAACGACATTGTCCACGTTGTGCGGTCTGGCAACTACGGGCTCGAGGTCCTCCGCCTGGAAGTACAGCTCCTTTTCGTAGTCAGCATTATCGTCCGGCTTTATCTCCCTGAACCTGTCTTCCCTTCCCCTCTCAGCGAGAAATCTCCTCGTCACATCATCGCTCTTGAAGAGTCCAGCCTTAGCCCCACACTCAATCGCCATGTTGGCCATCGTCAACCTGCCGTCAATGGGCATGCTGTCGATGGTGTCCCCGTGAAACTCAAGCGCCTTGTACGTGGCCCCATCTACGCCGAGCTCTCCTATTATCCTAAGCATCAGGTCCTTAGCATACACGCCGTGTGGCAGCGAGCCACTGACCTCAATTCTGAACGTTTCCGGTACTCTGAACCAGTTTTTGCCGAGAGCTATCGCAATTGCCACGTCTGTTGAACCCATTCCGGTTGAAAAAGCTCCGAGAGCTCCGTAGGTGCACGTATGACTGTCGGCCCCGACAACGAGATCGCCCGGATTCACGTACCTCTCTACCATTATCTGGTGAATTATCCCCTCACCTGGCCTGTTGAAGTCGGCCCCCACCTCAAGTGCAAACTCCCTGATGAACTTCTGATCGTTGCTCAGCTCCTTCCTCGGAGACGGAGCGGCGTGGTCGACAAAAAAGTGTGTTATCTTGGCACCTCTGATGTTCTCGCCCTCCAGTCCGAGGGCCCTAACCTGCCTTATTGCGAGGGGCGCGGTACCATCCTGGAGCGCTATCTGATCTATTTCAGCGATGACAATGTCTCCAGCGTAAGCATCCTGACCGCTCTTTTCCGAAAATATCTTCTCCGCTATGGTCTTGGCCATGGTGTGGGTGACGGAGAAAGAATATTTAAAGATTTTTTAAAGGCTAAAGCACAATCACCCCCCGGTCGCTGGGTTTCACCTTCATCAGCGTTTCGGCCACCTCGGGATTGGACAGGAAACCCGGCTTTTTCTTTCCAACCACAGCATCGTATATCGCCCTCTTGACGACCTTTCCACTCGACTTCGGAAGCTCAGGGACGAAAACTATCAGCCCCGGTCTCGCAATTTTTCCTATGTCTCTCTCTATCCTCTCGGTGATCTTCGCACCAACCTCCTCACCGGGCGTGTCCGAGACCACAAACAGAGCTATAACGCTCCCCTTAACCCTGTCCGGAATTCCGATTGCCGAAACCTCCCTCACCTCTTTCACACCCATTGCAGCCTGTTCTATTTCTATCAGCGATACCCTGTGACCCGATATGTTGAGAACGTCATCAACCCTGCCAACGATCCATATGTGCCCCTCCTCATCCATGTACGCAGAGTCACCTGTGAAGTAGACCCTCTTGCCGTACTTGCTCCAGTAAAACTTCACGTAGCTTTTCGGATCTCCGTTGAGCTCGAGCATCATCCCCGGAAACGGCCTTTTCACCACCAGGTTTCCTATCTCAAATGGCTTAACCGGCTTCCCACCATCGTCGAGAATGTCCACTTCAAACCCCGGAAGAGCCTTTCCAACTGAAGCTGGCTTCATCGGCGTGAGTGCGGGGAGCTGCGAAATCACGTGCCCCCCGGTCTCAGTCTGCCACCACGTGTTAACGACAGGTGCCCTCTCCTCTCCAACATCTCTGTAAAGCCAGACCCAGGTTTCCGGCTCTATCGGCTCCCCAACAATCCCTATGAGTCTTATGGTGCTGAGATCGTACTCAGAAGTCTCGCACTTCAGTATCATTCTGGCCAGCGTGGGGACCGTGTAAAACACCGAGACTCCGTACCTCTCGATGATCTCGAATGTCCTGCACGTGTCTGGATAATCCGGGGCTCCTTCGTAAAGCAGCACGGTAGCTCCCACCGAGAGGGGTCCGTAAACACCGTAGCTGTGGCCGGTAATCCACCCGAGACTTGCCGTGGTCCAGATTATGTCGTTTGGCTTGAGGTCGAGCACCATCTTCGAGGTGGCGTAAACATGCACGAGATAACCGCCGGTCGAGTGGACAACGCCCTTTGGCTCTGCCGTAGATCCGGAGGTGTACATTATGAAGAGGGGGTGATTCGAGTCGAGTATCTCCGGCTCCACACTTCCCTTTTTCGTGATCTCGTGGTACCAGTGGTCCCTTCCGTCAACCATTTCCACATCAATTCCTGCTCTCCTGACGACGACGACACTCTTTATGCTCCCGTGCTGATCAACCGCCTGGTCTGCCTTTTCCTTCAGGTTGATCAGCTCTCCCCTCCTGTAGTACCCGTCGGCGGTTATGAGGTACTCTGACCTGCTGTCCTTCAGCCTGAAGCCGGCCGATTTTGCACTGAACCCTTCGAAAATGAAGACGTGAGTTGCTCCCAGTCTCGCACATGCGAGCATCGCTATTACCGCTTCAGGAATGTTTGGCATGTAGATCGCAACCCTCGAACCCGTTTCAACTCCAAGCTCCCTGAGGGCGCTGGCAAATGCATTGACTTCTCTGTAAAGCTGGAAATACGTTAGAGTTCTGCTCTCGCCATTTTCTCCCTCCCATATGAGTGCTGCCTTGTTGCGCATGCCTGCGTGCCTGTCGACGCAGTTGTGGCATGCGTTTATCTTCCCACCCACAAAGAACCTGAAGTACGGTGCCTTTGAGTCGTCGAGAAACCTCGACCAGGGTTCAAACCAGTCAAGTTCTCTGGCAAACTCCTCCCAGAACTCCACCCAGTTCTCGGATGCTCTGGAGTAAACTGCCGGGTCCTTCACGTTGGCGGTCTTCACAAAGTCCTTAGGTGGATATATCCCCATCATTATTTATCACTATTAATAATCAAGGTATTACGTATTTAAATGTTTTCGTATTTTCCCGCATCGAGCAAAACAGACATCAAAATATAATCGTGGGGAGAGAGGTGTGTTGATGGAAAGGCTCGTTGCACTCGCAGTGCTCATCACACTGCTTTCCGGCTGCGCTCAGCTTGAGAACGCGAAGCCGCATGCTGCCTACGTTGATGTGTTGGTAGAGGAGGCCCACAGGTTGATTGAGGAGCACAGAGGTGACAGCAGCTTTGTGATACTCGACGTAAGAGGGAGCCAGGACTTCAAAAAAGAGCACATTGCAGGGGCTATAAACCTTGACGTTTTCGACAGGGGCTTCGAGGAAAAGCTTAAACGTATGGACACGAACAAGACATACCTCGTCTACTGCAAGACTGGATTCAGAAGTAAGATCGCTGCAGGGGTAATGGCGAAAATGGGTTTCAGGCACGTGTACAACATGGCCGGAGGGATAGAGGCCTGGAAAAGCATGGGATACCCGGTTGAAAAAACGGGGTGATTCTGTGACAGATAATCTTTCATTTCACGTAATCTTCACATTGGAAACGCTTTAATCTGTTTTTTCTTTAATATTAATAATGACAAAAATCACGCCAGGCAGAAAGCTGCGGGTATTGACGAGACAGATACCCAATACATGCAGGGTTGAGGTGATGGGATGACTCCCGAGGATCACCTGGAGATTCTCGTGAGAATCGCCGAGAGAAGAGGGTGGAAGCTCAATCCAGACGAGAAACTCGTTTCCGAGCTCATATCTGGGATGATGAGAAACAGGGAGAGGTATGGCATTTCCTACTGCCCGGGCAGAACGGTCACGGGTAACCTGGAAGTTGATCGGAGGATAGTCTGCCCCTGCGTGTATGCCGGAGGTGACGTGTCAAGCTACGGGAGGTGCTACTGCGGTCTGTTCGTCAGCGTTGACGTTTACGAGGGAAAGAAATACCCTCCGGCAGAAATACCGGACAGGCACGAAAAACACATCACTTCAGGCAGATGAAGCTGTAGCTGCAGTAACGGCACTGAGAGTGGTCCTTTCTGATTTTGCCTGAATAGATGTCGTGAAAGTACGATATGCTCTCCTCCAGCAATTCCCGGTTAAACGTCATCCGGTACACCCTGAACTCTCCCCCATCGTACTCGACTATTGCCCCTGACTTCCTCCCGCTCATCGCCATGTACAGGTTTAGCTGTCCAATCCAGTTCCTCCCTGGCTCCCTGAATCTCCTAACGCTTTTAAGTTCGTAAACCTCAGTACCAGTTACGAAATCCGCCTTTCCAACGATGGTGAAGTACCTTGTTTTCAGGGTGAGCCATTTCTGGTAGGAAAATCTCACGCCCCTGCTGGCCAAAATCTCCGCGAATTTTCTTTCAGCTTCCATTCCCCGCTCAACACTTTCCCTGCTTATCCTTTCGAATTCCGGGTACTTGCCCTTCAGGTAAACCCAGTACGGACATCTGAACACCCACGATGCTACGAACCTCACCACCGGGAAATTCAGTTAAGAGGGTGATAAAAACGTTGGGTGCAGTCCGAAAGTAAAACCCATGTTCACCTGCTCCCGAGCTCGAATTCGTCGTGAAGGACCTTCACGGCCTTCCTGCCATCACTTCTGCTCACCACAAAGCTAACATTGTACTCGCTGCAGCTCTGGCTGATCATCACGACGTTTATCCTGTTTCTGCCAAGCGCTGAGAATATTCTCCCGGCAACACCGGGAGTCCCGGCCATTCCTGCCCCAACTGCACTTATCACGGCTATGTCCTCCATCTTTGAAATGTTCCCGGTACCGTTGACTGCACCGTCAAGTGCCTTCATCGCCCTGTCGACGTCGGATTCATCCACGACTATCGAAAGATTCAGCTCCGACGAGCTCTGGGACACCATGATTACGTGAACCTTGCTCTCAGCGAGCCTTCCGAAAACGTCAGACATCACCTCGGCAAAATCGAGGCCCGCACCGCTTATGTTTATTATCGCCACCTTCTCAATCAGGCTTAACGCCTTAACAATGTCCTTTGTCGAGGTTACGCTTTCCTTTATGACCGTTCCCTCTCCATCGGGGTTGAACGTGTTCTTTATCCTCACAGGAATCCTCCTTTTCATGACCGGCTCGAGAGCCTTCGGGTGCAGTATCTTCGCTCCAAAGTGTGAAAGCTCCATCGCCTCCTGGTAGCTTATTTCCGGTATTAGCCTCGCCTCGGGGACTATCTTTGGATCCGTGGTCATGACGCCATCGACTTCCTTCCAGAGCCACACCTCGTCAGCATTAAGTGCTGACGCTATGAGGGTGGCGGTCAGGTCA
>NZ_JBPLZQ010000069.1:0-23252 GCF_054018175.1 Geoglobus sp. | reverse complement strand
GATGAAGTCCGCAACGTAGAGAAAGGAAATAGCCCAGACAGCCGCCACGATGAGCAGTATTCTGATCAGCCTGACCCGAATTGCAACGAGAATCTCAGCGATCTCCTTCACTGTAATTTCAGACATCGTTGAAAGAGTGCTGAAAACAGTTTAAATACATTGCCTGAAAATTTAAAAGGAATTTCAGCTCCTGTAAACCTCTCCGAAGTCGAAGTCGAGCTCCTGGCTTATGAGGTCTCCAACCTCCCCGAGAAGGTTGACAAGCTTCGTGTAAGCTTCCATAAAGTTCCTCACGCTCTCGAGCTCGTTCAGCCTGTTCTGCAGGTTCGTGAGGCTGTCGAGGAGAGCCTCGTCCATCTCTCCCATCAGCTGCTTGGACACGAACTCCTGCTGCTTCTCCTGAAACTCAATCAGAAGGCTCTGAGCGAGCTCATCCTGCTTGAGCACCTCTTCAGTGCTCACGAATTCCCTATACTCCTCACTTTCAGCAATAGATTTTGCAAGATCTACCGCCTTCTGCTTGATCACATCATTCATCTACTTCACCTACCTTTCTCCCCGCCTCTTGCCCGTAACTATTTTAATCTTTCGGTGAAAGCCTTGCCTGAGAGGAGAGGGGGACGATATATTTATTAAGCGAATCAGAATACCCGGAGCAATCACGCTAATGGAGGGTTAAAAAATGAAATCCGCTTACGCGTATATTAGAGAGGCATGGAAGAACCCGTGGGAGGGTTACGTCGGACAGCTGATGTGGGAGAGGCTGCAGAAGTGGAGGAGAGAACCGGCAGTCGTCAGAATTGAAAGGCCAACGAGGCTTGACAGGGCAAGGGCGCTCGGATACAAGGCGAAGAAGGGAGTCATTGTCGTAAGGGTGAGAATAAGGAGGGGTGGAAGGAGAGCCAGCAGGCCCAACAAGGGTAGGAAAACCAAGAACCTCATGGTCAGCAGGCTCACTCCGAAGAAGAACCTGCAGTGGATCGCAGAGGAGAGGGCAGCGAGAAAGTACCCGAACATGGAGGTTCTCAACTCATACTGGGTTGGTGAGGACGGAAGGTACAAGTGGTTCGAGGTCATACTGGTGGACAGATCGCACCCCGCAATCCTGAGCGATCCTCAGCTTTCCGGAATAGCCAAGCAGAGGGGAAGAGTGTTCAGGGGGCTTACATCCGCAGGCAGAAAGGCGAGGGGGCTCAGGAGGAAGGGAAGAGGAGCAGAGAAGGTCAGACCGAGCTACAGGGCCAACTTCAGGAGGAAGGAGTAATCCCACCACATTTTTATGAAAATTGAGAACGTAACCGTTTCTGCTATAGTTTACTCAACTGAAGATCCAGAAAAGGTAGCTCATGCCCTGTCAACCCTTTTCCCCTTCGAGTTCGAGATCCTCGCGAGCAACGTCACCGGTCACTACGGCAACCCGATGAAGTTTCTCGAAGTCGAGCTTAAAAGGAAGAGAGAGATACGGGAGTTCTGGAACCACCTGGTGGAAGAGCTCGGAGATCAGAGGAATGTGCTCCTCGAGTTTGTCGAGGATCTCGTCGACGAGGATGGAGTTCTGCACATAAGGGTTGACAAGCAGTCCGCGTACCTCGGGAAGGTTGAGCTTTCCTTCGGAGGAGACTCCATAGCGATCAGGGCAAAGCTCGTGACGTTTCCCTCGAAAAGGGAAAAGATTTTAGAGTTTGCCCGAAAAATTATTGCGGAAGGGTATGATTGATTTCATAAGGTTTGACTACACGGGCAGCATCGATTTTGGCTTTAGTAGATACGTTGTCTTCGGCGACGATACTGAGAGCAATGTTCAGGGGTGCATGATTACCGCAAGCAGCACCGCAGAGCTGAGGGAAAGGCTTAGGAACTCCAGAGGGTTCATCGGTGTTGCAAGCGAGAGGCCGGAGGTTAACAGGTACGCGGTCATGAGGAAGAAGGTGGACGTTCTTCTTGACTTTCCAGACAGAAAGCTCGACTACCCCACATTCAAGCTGGCAAGGGAGAAGGATGTCCTGATCGAATTCTCCCTTTCGTCCCTTATGAGGGTGAGCAGGGCAAGAAGGGTGAAGCATGCCGAGGAGCTGAGGACTGCATTCCGTGTGGTGAACAAGTTCGATACTCCATTCATCCTGACCAGCGGCGCAGTGGAGTTCTACGAGATGAGGAGTGCAAAGCAGATTTACGAGGTGTTCTCCTACTTTGGGGCAAACGTGGAAAAGGCGATGTTCTGGGCGGAAAGACTACACAGGAGGCTGTTCGACGATAGGTACATCATGGATGGAGTGGAGATCCTGTGAGGGCGCTTCCACCATCCCTCAGGAAGAGAAAAAGATATATTGCTTTCAGAATTATTTCGGAAGAGAGCATCGACAGAGACGAGATGATCTCGGCCCTCTGGGACTCGGTGATGTCCCTCTTTGGGGAGTTCGACGGTGTGAACTTCAGGCTCATCGAGTTCGGCAACAACACCGGAATTGTGATGTGCTCGCATAGGGAGGTGAATAAATTAAAAATAGCATTAACCATGATTAACAGAGCAGGAGATAAAAAAATACTCCCGATGATTCTGGGAGTTGCCGGCACGATAAAAAGCTGTAAGAAAAAGTATCTGGAGGTGTTGACGAATGCAAATTCCGCAGATGGGATACGACAGGGCCATAACGATCTTCAGCCCTGACGGTAGGCTGTATCAGGTTGAATACGCAAGAGAGGCTGTCAAGAGAGGTGCCACGGCGATCGGAATAAAGACAAAGGAGGGCGTCGTGGTTCTCGCGGACAGGAGAGTCGGAAGCAGGCTCCTCGAAGCAGATACCATTGAGAAGATCTACAAGATTGACGAGCACATATGTGCAGCGACGTCAGGCCTTGTCGCGGACGCGAGGGTTCTCGTGAGCAGAGCGAGACTGGAGGCCCAGATAAACAGGCTCACGTACGATGAGCCGATCGGAGTTAAGGAACTCGCCAGAAAGATCTGCGATTTCAAGCAGCAGTACACCCAGTACGGTGGGGTTAGACCGTTTGGGGTCTCGCTCCTCATAGCAGGTGTTGACAAGGTTCCGAAGCTCTTCGAAACAGACCCAAGTGGTGCGCTTCTCGAGTACAAGGCCACCGCCATAGGATCGGGAAGACAGGAGGTGATGGAGTACTTCGAGAAAGAGTACAGGGAGGATCTGAGCCTCGAGGACGCGATAATCATGGGCCTGGTCGCGATGGGTAAGGCGATAAATGGCGAGATAGCGGCTGACGGGATAGAAGTAGGCATCGTGAGTGTGGAAGACAGGAAGTTCAGGCTCCTTGAAGGAGAAGATCTGGCACAGTACATAGAGCAGGCAAACGAGAAGCTCAGAGAGGAGCTCTCCAAGTGAGGAGGGGGCTCCGATGGTATCACTGGAGAAGGCAGTGATTGCAAGGCTCAGGAAGGGAGGAGAGACCTTCGAGGTGCTCGTCGATCCTTACCTCGCGAGGGACCTCAAGGAGGGCAAGGAAGTGAACTTCGACGACCTCGTTGCAGTGGAGGAGGTGTTTCACGACGCTAAAAAAGGTGACAGAGCATCCATAGACGACATCGAGAAGATCTTCCAGACGAGGGACATAAGGGAGGTCATAAAAAGGATAATTCTCGAGGGAGAGGTGCAGATAACCGCCGAGCAGAGGAAGGAGATGCTCGAGCAGAAGAAGAGGCAGATAATAGAGTACATAAGGAGGAACGCGATTGATCCGAGAACCAATGCCCCCCACACATACGCGAGAATCGAGGCGGCCATGGAGGAGGCGAGGGTGAGCGTGGACATTTTCAGGCCTGTGGAGGCGCAGGCGAGAGAGATAGTGAAAGCCCTCAAGCCGATTCTTCCCCTCAAGTTTGAGGAAGTCGAAATCGCAATCAAGATCCCCCCTGAACACACCGGAAAGGCCATAGGTGCACTTTACAACTTTGGAACGGTAATAAACGAGGAGTGGCAGAGAGACGGGAGCTGGATATGTGTCATGAGGATTCCTGCGGGAATGCAGGGAGACCTGATGGACCTGCTCGGAAAGGTTGCGAAGGGTGAGGCGATGACGAAGATTCTCAAAAGGAGGTGAACCATGGCAAGAGCAATCGTACTGCCCGGTGAGCTGCTTGCCACCAACCCGAAAGTGGCAGGCAGCGGAACTTATGTGGAAAACGGGAAGGTGTACGCAAAATTCCTCGGTCTCCTTGACAGAACGGACACGAGCGTCAGAGTTATTCCCCTCAAGGGGAGGTACATTCCGTCCATCGGTGACGTCGTCATCGGAATCGTCAGAGAGGTCACGGCCAACGGGTGGATCGTCGACATTAATTCCCCGTACCAGGGCTTTCTGCCCGTGGCCGAGAATCCGGAGATGAGGCCGAACAAAAAGCCAAACGACGTGCTGGACATTGACGACGTGATAATTGCGAAGGTCGTGAACATAGACCCCAAGATGAAGGTCACGCTGACGATGAAGGACAAGATGTGCAGGGCTGTCAGGTTCGGCAGGATAGTCGCGATAAACCCGGCGAGGGTACCGAGGGTGATCGGGAAGAAGGGCAGCATGATAAAGCTCTTCAAAACCGAACTCGGAGTGCAGATAATCGTCGGAAAGAACGGGCTCATCTGGGTGAGTGGTGACAGGAGAAAGGCAAATATCGTTGAAGAGGCAATCTACATTATCGAGTCCGAGGCCCACACCGAGGGGCTGACAGACAGAATAACCGAGTTCGTTAAAAGGAGGAAGGGTGAACTGAATGGTAAGTGAAGATGTTAATCGAATTGATGGTGAGATTCAGCTCATAGTGGACGGGAAGAGGCTCGACGGAAGAGAGTTCGACGAGCTTAGGCCAATCAAGATAAAGGTTGGCGTTCTTAAGAGAGCTGATGGTTCGTGCTACCTCGAAATGGGAAGAAACAAGGTAGTTGCGGCAGTTTACGGGCCAAGGGAGGTGCACCCGAGACACCTCCAGGATCCGGTGCAGGCCGTGGTGAGGTACAGGTACAACATGGCTCCGTTCAGCGTTGAGGAGAGGAAGAGGCCTGGACCAGACAGGAGGAGCGTTGAGATTTCCAAGGTCAGCAGAGAGGCTATTGAGGCAGTTGTGATGAAGGAGCTGTTCCCGAGGAGTGGAATAGACGTTTTTGTGGAGGTTCTTCAGGCTGATGCGGGTAGCAGGACTGCATGCCTGAACGCCGCGAGCGTTGCGCTGGTAGATGCAGGCGTGCCAATGAGGGGGATGATATCGAGCGTCGCGGTTGCAAAGGTTGACGGCGTTCTCGTTCTCGACCCCATGAAGGAGGAGGACAACTACGGACAGGCGGACATTCCGTTCGCGTTTTTCATAAGGAACGACAGGATAGAGTCCATTGCCCTTCTGCAGATGGATGGGAGGGTCTCGAAGGATGAGTTCAAGGAGGCCCTCGAGATGGCGAAGAAGGGTGCCATGGAGATATACAGGATGCAAAAGGAGGCCATAAAGGCCAAGTATGTTGTCGAGGAAGAGGAGGTAGATGAAATTGAATGAGGACATTCTTCTCGATATTCGCAGAGATTACGTTCTCAGCAAGCTCAGGGATGGAGAAAGGATTGATGGAAGGAAGTTCGACGAGTACAGGAACATAGAAATAGAGGTCGGGCTGATTGAGAAGGCAGAGGGGTCTGCTCTGGTAAAGATAGGCAACACGCAGGTTGTTGTCGGAATAAAGATGCAGCCCGGGGAGCCGTTTCCGGACACGCCGGACAAGGGAATAATAATAACAAACGCCGAACTCGTGCCCCTCGCCTCTCCCACGTTCGAGCCCGGTCCTCCAGACGAGCACTCCGTCGAGCTCGCGAGGGTCGTGGACAGAGGCATAAGGGAGAGCGAGGCAGTCGACCTCAGCAAGCTCTGCATTGAAGAGGGAGAGAAGGTCTGGCTCGTGTTCATAGACATACACGCCCTCGATGACGACGGGAACCTGATGGACGCCTCGGCACTTGCCGCAATTGCAGCGCTGCTCAACACCACCGTCCCGGCAGAAAGGTACGAAGTCGGTGACGACTTCCCCCTGCCGGTCAGAGACCTTCCAGTAGCCGTCACGACACAGATCATCGGAGAATACGCTGTTGTCGACCCGATCAAGGATGAGGAGAGCGCGTCGAAAAACTTTATAACAGTAACCACCGACAGCGAGGACAACATAGTTGCCATGCAGAAGAGTGGCAGCTATCTGCTCGATGAGGAGAGGCTCTTTGAAATATTGGAAACGAGCATAAGGAAGGCGAGGGAGAATAGGAAACTGCTGAGAGAGGTGTGAAAAATGCCGAGAACGAAGAAGGTTAAGATGGCCGGGAGGTTCGGTCCGAGATACGGAATCAGGATAAGGAGGAGCATAATCGAAATAGAGACGCAGCAGAGGAAGAAGTACGTCTGCAAGAAGTGCGGAAAGAGGGCTGTGAAGAGAGTTGGCACGGCGATATGGGAGTGCAGGAGCTGCGGATACAAGTTTGCCGGTGGCGCCTACATACCTGTATCGCCAGCTGCCAAGATAGTAGAGCAGGCGGTCAGCAAGGGTAGGGGATTATGAGCGTTTTCATCTGCGTTTTTTGCGGTGCGGAAGTTGATGTGGATCTCGACAGGAACCTGATACAGTGCGCCAAGTGCGGCAGCAGGGTTGTGATGAAGCCCAAGCCTCCGGCCCTCAAGAAGAGGGTCAGGGCCATCTGAGAAATATTTTATTTTGCCCTGTACTTCCTGACGAGGGCAGAATTCAAAGCTCCGTGGACAAGCCTTCCCCCATATTCTCCCGTTACTGCGAAGAACAGCAGAGCGAGTGCGAAGGGCAGGACGCTTTTTGTCGCGAGATACAGGATGACGAAGACGTAGCCAGCGACTGCCGTGGTGATCTTTCTGTCCATGAGCTGGAATCTTTTGAAGTCGTACCTGTACCTCCAGTCCACAACGCCGGAGAGCATGGTGAGGGGAGTTATCAGCCCCACGACGAGCATCATGTAGTAGCTCGCATCCCTCAGACATGCAGTGTCCTGCAGCATGCTCAGGACATAGAACGAGAACGCGGCGGGTGTGAGGCCGTTGTTCATGTGGGTGAGGATGGGATGAACATTCCTCAGAGTCACGAGTCTCGCCAGCAGCGGTACCTCCATAGGTGTTCACCGAAAAAATTTAAAGAGATAGAAAGTCCTTCGCAACGTAGTAAGATCTCGCGTGCCCGCAGCTCGGGCACTCTTCCGGTGGTTCCGTGCCAACGTGCACGTAGCCACACTCTAAGCAGATCCACTCAACCTCCTGGTCCCTTTTGAAGAACGTTCCGCGTTCTATCGCCTCAAGCAGCACCCTGTACCTCTTCTCATGATGCTCCTCGGCCTTGGCTATCGCTCTCAGCCTCTCGGCAATGTGCGGAAAGCCCTCCCTTTCAGCAACCTCGGCAAACTCAGGATACATCCTCGTGTGCTCGTGGTTCTCACCGGCTATCGCGGCTTTCAGGTTCTCAACGGTCGAAGCCCAGACAAGCGGGGCCTCAGCCTCCTCAACAACCACGCTCTCACCATCCCCCCTCAGTTCCTGAATGAACTTGAGAAGGTTTTCCGCGTGCTCCTTCTCATTCTCAGCGGTCTCGAGAAACACTTTCCGGAGGAAAACGTATCCCTCATCCTTTGCAACCTTCGCGTAAAACGTGTAGCGATTTCTCGCCATGCTCTCTCCCATAAAAGCCTTTACGAGATTTTTCAGAGTTTCCACAAACTTCACCTCCACACAAGCGAGTGCACCCTCATATCAGGTTTTGGAATGACAATATTTAATCGTTGTCCTTAGATCCGGTCAGTGATCTCTACGCAGATTCCTCACACTTTGTGTTACAAAACAAAAATATTTTATTATCAAGTATACACGCAAGTTCAGAAAAATGTCACCGGTGGAGAGATGAGGGAGTATGCGGGAGTGAAGGAGTGCCTGAGGGTTTACTGGGACGCGATCTCGAGAGACTATGAGAGGATCAGAGGATGCAGGAGCTACGAGGAGAAAAACGCGTGGAAACGCTCGTTCCAGAAGCACCTGAACCTCAGAAAAGGAAGGATACTGGATGTTGGAACCGGAACCGGATTCGTTGCGAGGATTCTCGTCGAAATGGGGCACGAGGTCACTGCAATCGACATCTCGGAGAAGATGATTGAGGTCGCGAGGAGGATGACCCAGAAGGAGGGCCAGAGCGTAGACTTCAGGGTGGGGGACGCGGAAAACCTCGAATTCGAGGACTGCACGTTTGACGCGGTGGTGTGCAGGTACGTCCTCTGGACGCTCCCAAATCCCGAAAGGGCGGTGAGAGAGTGGGCGAGGGTGCTGAAAGAAGGAGGGAGGATCGTCATAGTGGACGGTGTGTGGTGTGACGGCACGCTCACGTCGAGAGTCAGGAGCATTCTGGGAAAGCTGGGACTGGCGGTCCACGAGAGGATGAATCCCCTGAAGTTCGGGTACGGAAGAAACGTGGACTCTGCAATACCCTTTGTCAACGGTGTGAAGCCCGAAGAGCTGGTGAGAATTCTCAGAGTGTGCGGGTTCGAAAGCGTTACTGTCGAGTGGCTCGACAGGGTTAAGAAAGCGTGGCTGAAAAACCTGCCCTTACTTCTCAGAATGTCCTGGAACAGGCCGATTTACGCAGTCAGCGGCGTGAAGCGGAAATAAAAAATAAAAAATCAGATCTGGTCGAAGGTCATGATACTGACATTTGACGGGACCTTAACAACGCTTCCCATCCTAACCCCAACGAGCAGACTTATGTTCCTCTTCGCGGCCAGATCGACCACTCTCTGAGTTATGACTCCGTCAAACACTATCCCCTGAGCCTTCACGTTGTTGGACTTCAGCAGCTTCACCAGATCCCTCACAGGCACCTCCTTGACGACCTCGAAGTTGCCGTCCAGCAGCCTCGCCTTCAGGTTGCCCTCAACCTCCTCCTTGTGCTTCCTGAGAATCGCGGTGATGTTCTTCCTGTCAACCCTCTCCTCAGACTCCTGCTTCTCTTCCGTCTTCTTCTCCTCGGACTTCTCCGTGGCCCTGTCCTTCTCCGACCTGGCCTCTTTCGCTTCCTTCTTGTCCTCCTTGTGCTTCAGCACGTGAACCTGCTCGACGGGTATCTTGTTTCTGAGGGACTTGACAATCTCCTTCTGCGTCAGGTCCTCGACCCCCTTGCCCTCTGGAGCTCTCGCGACGTAATCTATGTCCGCGACCTGAAGCAGCTCCTTGAGAATCAGGTCTCCACCTCTGTCCCCGTCAAGGAATGCCGTGACTGTCTTTCTCTTGCTCAGTTCAACGATGGTCTTGGGGATGTTGGTCCCCTCGACGGCTATCACGTTCTTTATACCATGCTTGAGCAGGTTCAGAACATCCGCTCTGCCCTCGACCACGATTATCGCATCGCTCTCGTCTATCGCTGGACCGGCCGGCAGCCTGTCCTCTCCGTACTCTATAATCTCCTCCGTCCTTATAGCCTGCCTGACGAGGTCCGCTATCTTCTCGCTCTCGATCTCGGGCTCCTCAAACAGCTCCCTGAGAATGTCCTTTGCCCTCTCAACGATCTTCTTCCTCTTGCTCGCCCTGACATCCTCGATCTTTATTACCTTGATTTTCGCCGCGCACGGCCCAACTCTCTCAATGGTCTCCAGAGCTGCAGCGAGTATTGCCGTCTCGATCTTGTCGAGGCTGCTCGGAACCCTGATTTCGCCAAAGCTCTTGCCTCCCTTGCTCTCTATCTTGACCTCTATCCTGCCTATCCTCCCTGTCTTCTGGAGCTCTCTGAGGTCGAGGTCATCTCCAAGGAGCCCTTCAGTCTGGCCGAATATTGCTCCAACGACGTCTGGCCGTTCAACAACACCTTCTGCCACTATCTCGGCGTGTATGAGATACTTTGTGGTATCACTCGGTGCTTTCATTGTTCTCACCTCTTGTCCACTGCCACTTTTTGGCAAGTTATTTTGATGGAAACCTTATATATACTTTGTTGATAGCCGGTAATCTGGTGACGACTGAGAGCGAGAAAGGCGATCGACTGCTCTTCACGGCCTCTCTCGTGCTTTTCACGATAACAATAGGCGTGGGAATTATCTCTCCTATCCTTCCAGTCATAGCGGAGAACATGGGTGCCGCGGGGATAACTATCGGGCTGATATTTTCCGCTTTCTCAATCTCGAGGCTCGTTTTTCTCCCGCTTTTCGGAAAACTCTCAGACAGGCGCGGCAAAAGGCCGATGGTCATCACAGGACTCACGCTCTACACGGTGCTGGCAATGCTGTACACCCTTGCAAAAACTCCGGAGCAGCTTGTGGCAGTCAGAATCTTCCACGGAATGTCCTCGGCCATGGTTCTGCCCGTAATTCTCGCGATGGTGGCTGCCGCATCTCCTGAAGGCCAGGAAGGAAGGTACATGGGCATTGCGAACAGGTCGATATTCATCGGAATGGCCTTCGGCCCGCTGATTGGGGGTGCTATCTCAGACCTCTTCAGCTTCAGTCTGGCCTTCGCCTCCATGAGCCTCATGAGTCTGATCAGCCTTGCCCTCGTTGTCGCAACTCTTCCAGAAATCGAGTCCGAAGGAGGAAGGAGGAGGGGAAATGGAGACGGCCTGACCAGGAACGTGATTTTCGCAATCATATACAGGGTTCTCAACTCGACAGGGAGGGGGAGCATAATGACCTTCCTGCCCGTTTACGGCTACCTCATAGGTCTTAGCTACACACAGATAGGCGTGCTGGTTTTCGCCAATCTGCTCGCTTCAGGCATCCTCCAGCCGTACGCGGGAACTTTTTCCGACAGGAAGGGTTTTACCCTTCCGGTGATCATGTCATCCGTTACATCGGCCCTGATACTGTACACGATCCCTTCCACATCCAGCTTCCCCGCACTCCTAACCCTATCAGCAATCCTCGGCACCACATCTGCCCTGGCTCTGCCGGCAGTTAGCGGGCTGATAGCGGTGGAGGGAAAGGGGTCCGGCAACCTCGGCGGGCTGATGGGATACTTCTCAGCCTCGAAAAGCCTTGGAAGGGCAGTTGGCCCACTAATAGCCGGAGCGCTGTATGATCTCGGAGGAGGGGGACATGAGGGAATTTACCTGGCGTTCTCGGTCTCCGCCCTCCTCACGGTGGCCGCGGGACTCCTGTTCTGGGCCGGCGTGAGGGACTCACACCAGGTTATCGAGGTGGAGTGACGCGATTTCCAGAGCCTTCCTCATCTCCTCCCTGCTCAGCCTTCTCGATATCTCCGGATAATCCTTAGCTTTAAACGCTGGCCAGTACTGGAACATCAGGTTGAACCTCACATCCCTCCCGAGATTTTCAGAGACCCACCTCACCACCCTTTCGGTGCAGCACTCGACGTGAGAGGGCATCACTAAGTGTCTTATCAGGAGCTCTTCATGTTCCTTTGCCCTGAGAAGGTTTCTCGTGACGGTTTCAAAGTAGTTCCTGACCTTCGAGTACCTTTCAGCACATGAATCGCTGCCATATTTGAAATCACCCAGCCAGACATCCACAACATCCTCTATGACCCCGGCGAGGGTTTCTGAGTGGTACATGTTGGAATTCCACACCACCGGAATGTTTGACTCGACGTGGAGCAGGGTTTCAAGGATCGTGTGGGCATGCTGATCCGGGTTTCCCCCAACGAAGTTCACGTTCCTGCTGCCCTGCCTCCTGCGTATGTCTATCAGCATACCCAGCTCCCTTGGGCTGGCTAAGCGATCGTCCCCGTAAACAATGTCGAAGTTCTGGCAGAAGACGCAGGCAAAGGTGCAGCGGTTGAGGAAAATGGTGTGGGAGGGCACGAGTTCCGGTTCCTCGCCGAAGTGAAGAAACTCGCTGCTGTAGTAGCTCTCCACACCACACCCGCAGAAGCCCGTCTTCTCGTACCTGTTGACCCTGCACTTCCTCTCGCAGAAAACACACTCCTTCAGGAGCTCCCTTAGGTAATCCACCTTGAGGTGCAGAAACGAGTACTCTGCTGGCTTTTTGCTGAGTATCTCTGCTCCCTCTTTCCTCCAGATTTTGAGAAACTCCTTTTTGTGCTCCCGGTGTGCGTCCTCCAGGCTGTCTGTCCTCTCAGCCTCCATCCTCCTCGCTATCTGAAACTTTGCAGGAAGTTCATTTGAATTCACAAGCCCGTACCTCTCCAGACCCGGGACCACGGATAACAATTGTGAGAAGGAGTATATTAGGGTTGGTCAAAAAATGAAACTTCCGGAGGTCACACCTTAATCTCAACACCCTCAAACACGATTTCGGGTGTGACCGTGTGGCCCACCTGCCTAACATTTTCGCCGAAGTGGCTTATCCTCTTCAGGAGGTCATAAACATTGTCGTAGATCATCGCTCCCTTTACACCCCTTCCATCGACGATCGCGTTCATGAGCTCGAGACTGAAGTCTCCGCTGACGAAGTTGGAGGTGTGCGCGCCTATGAACGCGTGCACGTAAATGCCCTCCCGCTCGCCCCTTTCAGGGTGTTCGAGAACGACGTTGGTCGGGCTTGTTGCCGGATACGATGTGTAGTCGTCTCTGAACCCGTTTCCAGTCGGATTTTCCGGCATGTGCTTGAAGTCGGAGAGGTAGCCCTCGACCACACCGTCCCTGACGAGGCGCTTCCTCCTCGTGACCACACCCTCGTCGTCGAATGAACACGAGTTTATCCCCCAGGGCATCGTTGGATCGTCCGAGATTGACAGGCCGTTAAAGGCCTCTCTGCCCATTATCTCGGCCACCCTGCTCCTGCCGCGCCTTATGTTCTCGTAGTAAAACGCGGGATAGAGCGCGTACGTCAGAAGCTGGTCCACCGCTATGGGGGAGAGCGTTACCGTGTACCTCCCCGCGTCGATCTTCTCAGCCTTACTGTCGGCTCTCGCAAGCTCCAGAGCATTCTCGGCAAACTGTTCTGGTCTGAAGTCGATCTTTCTCGACTCGTGGTACTCGTAGGCACTTCCAGTGCCGTGCACGGCCTCAACCACAACTCCTGCAAGGCTTTCCCGCTCCGAGTACTCAACACCGTTTGAGTTAACAACTTCCCTCTCCACGATCTCCACAGAAAAGTGCGCAGAAGCTACGCCTCCAACTGCGGCTATGGCCTCCCCGTAGTCCCTCAGCTCATCTTCCAAAATACCTTCCACGGACCTGTCGAAAATCTCGACCCTGTTCGTCCTGCCCTTTTCGGGGAATTCGGTGAGGCTGTCCTGGGACAGCCTTGCAAGCTTAACGGCTTTCTCTGCGAGGGCTTCGGTGATGCGCGTGCCCGAGACCATCGCAACCCTGCCGTCCACTATCACCCTCAGCGCCTCCCCACCCTCATGCTTTTCGGCCACAAGCTTTACTCTGCTGTCCTCGATCAGCACGTACCTGCTGATGACCCTCTCCCTGTAGATCTCCCACTCATCTGCGTTTATCCTCATCACTCTCCCCCCACGAACGCCTTCACAAGAGCCGGTGGGCCGCCGTCCGATACGGGGACGAGCTGTCCGGCTTTTCCACAGAATCCGGGCTCAAAGCTGAGGTCCCTGCCGAGCTTTATGTTCCTGAGGATTTCGAGCGTGTGTCCGCTCAGTGACACATCCCTGACCATCTCCCCGAGTTCCCCGTTCTCGATCACGAACCCGTACTGGGCGTTGAAGTGGAAGTACCCGGTTGCGGGATTCGTCTCTCCCCCTCTCGAGCCGTGGAGCATCACGCCACTTCCCGCGATCTCGAGCAGTTCATCAAGCCCGTACTCTCCCGGAGCTATGTAGGTGTTGCCCATCCTGACTATCGGGATCTCGAGTCCGTCAGATCGTGCGTTTCCTGCCCTGCCACCGAGCCTCCCCGCGGTTTCCCTCGAATTCAGAAATTCCTTCAGCACTCCGTTCTCGATGATCGTCTTCTTCTCAGCCCTGTACCCCTCGTCATCAAAGGGAAAGAAGCCGAACTCCTCGATCATTGGATCGTCATAAACGTTCACGCTCTCGTCGGCAACCTGCTCCCCTATTCTGCCCTTCAGAATTGTGGCGTTCTGGAGGACGTGGTCGCCCTCGACAGCGTGTCCGAAAGCCTCGTGTATGAAGACTCCCGTAAGAGAGGGATTCATTATGACATTCATCTTCCCCGAAGGGGGTGAGGATGCGTTGGATAGCCTGATGGCTATTTTCGCCACCTCTTCGGCACCCTCAACAGCGCTCTCCGCCACCTCGAATCCGCCGACCCTCATCACCCTGTCGGAGTAGAACTGTAGCGTCTTTCCCTTCGCAAACGCCTGAATCACCACCCCGCACCTCGGGATTTCACAGTACACCTCCCCTCCCTCTGAGTTTATTATCCTGACCCTCCTGACGGACTCGATGTACACAACCCTCCTGCTCACCACTCCTTCCTGAGCGATTCTCTCGTCGATGTCCCTGAGCAGCTCCACCTTCTCTTCAAAGTCCACATCCTCAAGGGGTTTTTCCGGCCTGAAAACGTAATTTCCCCTGAACGGTTTTTCATCCACCTCTGAGCGCCCCTCTTCAACCGCCAGCCTCTCCGCCCTCTCCAGCCCGGTTCTGTCATCCACGTCACCGACGAAATACCCCCAGAAGCCGTTTTTCAGCACCCTGAACGACTTGCCTGCGAAATTGGAGAACCTGGGCTTCTCGAGCCTTCCATCCTCAAGGCTGACCTGAAAAGAGTACGAATCAAGCTCCCTTATCTCGTAATACACCTCAATCACCCCTCCGGTACTTCCTTCTCGAAACAACCGCCTTACCATCCAGCTTCCCCATGTCGCTTCCGGGAATCACCGCCTGTCCCACTCCGATGATGCCTGAGTTGTGGTAAACCACGACATCGTTCGGCCTTATCCTCTCATCCGCCTCAAGAACCCCCTTAGAGAATATCGTCCCCTTAACGTCGAACTCGTCTATTCTGACGCTGTACTTTCCGGCAGAAACGAGCAACTCTGCAAGACCTCCGTAAATGTCGAGATTGCCGTACCTCATGTCCACCCTCGCGACCCTTTCTCCGCCCGCAAAGAACTCGAGTCCGGGGTACCTCCCCCTCAACCTGTCTATCTCGAACTCCACGTCGAACTGGTACGAGAGCATGTGCCTGAACATCTCGCGATACAGGTCAAAGAACTGTCTCTCAGACCTCTCAAGAATCTTTCTCAGCTCCTCCCTCGACTCCGCGAACACTACATCCTTTCCGGCAATTTTACCGGCTTTCTCGGCAACCTCCCTGTACCCTCCGTGAAGGTACGCGACCACGTTTTCAAACCTCTCAATGAGGCTTGCGAGTCTGCCGGCCACGTAGTCAACCTCCCACTCGCTCCACACTCCCGTTGTAGGGGTGTCGTAGGAGACTATGGGGTAGACGAGCTCAAGCTCTCTCGGAGCGACGAACGGTGAAGAAATTATTATCTCGTTAATACCCTTCAGAGATTTTCCGAGGTAGCTTCTGAGCTCCCGGTGAGATTTGGACATCATGTAAGGCTTCCTCGCGGAGCACGGCACGAGCAGCACTGTGGGCGATCTCGGGTCGTAAACCTCCCGCATCCTGCTGAAGTAGTACTCAACGTCCGGCCTGAAATACGAGTCCTCCGAGGTGGGGTAAAGCGCGGACCTTCTGAACCTGGAAAAAGGTGCATCTTTCGTGAGGGAATCGAATATCCTGAGCATTGCTGTCGTGTCCGGGCTGAACTTGGCCTTCACCTCCACGAGCTCCCTGAGCCTCTCTGCTTTAAGGGCGGTGCGCACAATGGAGAGCTCCCTCCGCATGGCCTCCGTGTTGTGGTCAGCAAGGAAGTGAAATTCAGAGTCGTATGAGTCCCGGTTTTGACACGCTTTACAGCTGCACGGAAGCTCGGAGAGAGAGTCGAGCCTGTACTCTCCCGAGTCCAGGAGGTACACTCCATCCCTCGCCATTCTCAGAGCCAGAGCGTTGTCGAGGAAGTCCGCACCCATGTACGCGAGAAGCGACGCGTTCTGCGGTGTCGCAATTGCAGATAAGTAAAGAGGAGAACGGCTGGACCTTCTGAACTCAACGATCCGCTCCACAACATCAGCCGGAAACATCCCGGAAAGAACGAGCTTCCCTATCTCTCCTTCCCTGACCAGTTCCATGTAAGCCCTGGGAAGCAGGTCTCTCGCTACCTCGGGAGGTCTTCGCTCCACGAATTTCGAGAGCTCGCCAGCGCTTCTGAGGTCTATCAGGTGCGGAGTCACGATGTCCCCGAACCTTCCCAGCCTCGCGTAGCCGTCCTGCTTCTCAACCCTGAACATCCCCGATGAACCTCCTCCACCTGTCGTCCACGATCAGCCGTATCCTCCTTCCCCTGTGCCTCTCAATGAACCTTTTCAGGCCTTCAGCAGCCATTTCGTACGCCTCATCCTCCACGTCCTCGTACATCTCCGCATGTCCCGCGGGATAGCTCTCCATGAGCTCAGCGGGCACAACGCCAAATGCGGGCCTGAGGTAAAAGTCGGCCACGACGCCAGGGTCGGAGGAGATCACTATCTCGTCCTTCTCCACCTCGACGTTGAGGACCTTCTCCTGATGCCTCCTCACAGCCGGTCTGAAAAGGCTCTCCACTCCGAGGTAAAAGAAAACGCGTTTCACCGACGGATCGTGTTTCTCCATTACGTCGATGAAATCTCTGACGGCCCTCCACGCCCGTATCAGATAGGGGTGCGCCCTTATCCTGTTCTCCACGAGCTCGAACAGTTCGTTGTTTCTGATCGCCTGCTTGACCCTCCTTATCTCCTCGAAGCTCACGTACAGGTTGTGCTCGGCAATCAGCCTCGACCTCTCGCCCTTGTCCATCCTCCTGAGCTCTTCCGGAGTGTGTGACAGGCAGATAGGGCATGAACAGGGGAAGTACTGAAGCTCCTCGAGCTTCAGCGTGCCGTGAGGTGTGAGGTACCTGTCGTCCTTCGCGAAGAGTGCGTAGGCAGCAGAGTCAAACAGATCCACCCCCATCGCCGCGTAGAGGGCAAAGATCATCGGATGGCCCGCACCGAAGAGATGGACCGGTTTTGTAGGCCTCAGAACGGACTTCGCGGTCAGCACGATTCTCGCAACCTCCTCAAAGCGGTATGAGTCGAGGAGGGGGACCACAGCCCCTATCGCAAAGACGTCTCCGTTAATTCCGTTGGCAGACTCCGCAGAAATTTTCCTTAGGTCGTAGTGGGTCGAGCCCTGAATTGGCACTGAGAGAAGGTTATCGTGACCGTAACTCTCGTGAATCCTCTCGGCCTCCCTCTCCCTCTCGAGCGTCACCTCGAGATCCCTCCTGGCCGTCTCGTAATCCGCGTCTGGGGGTGTGGGAATGTCGAGCGGAGTCACAACATCGCTCCCGATCTCGTTCTGGAACCTGACGATCTCCTCGTTGGTCACCTCAACGTCCCCGTAGACCATCAGCTGGAAGCTGCCGCTGTCGGTCATCACCGGCATGTCCACGCCGAGAAGAGAGTGGAGGCCCCTCTTCAGTGCCACCTCCCTCAGCTTTCCGCTCCGGTAAATTATGTAGGAGTTCGTGATCATCATCTCCGCACCGTACCTTTTGAGGTCAGCAGCAGGAATGAAGTCAATGTTTGGATTTATCACGGGCAGAAGAGCGGGAGTCTCCACAGTACCGTGGGGAGTGCGAAGCTTCCCGATTCTCCCCATGGCGTCTTTCGCCACTATTTCAAAGCGCATGGATGAAGTAAACTGCAGAGTTTAAAAATTATTTGAGGAGTTTTTCGAGGTCCCTGACCTTCTTGAGAGTCAGCAGGAACATTGCAAGAACTACCAGCATCACAACAGTCGATGCGAGAAAAACTGCGGTAAAGTCACTCACCAGCGATCACCTCCTCGAGCTTATCCAGCCTGTAATTAACGAGAGTGTACGCAGCGAACAGCAGGATGAAGGCCGTAATTACCATTCCGAGGGGCATCCCTATCTTTACATCAAGCGCCTCGACCTTCGGATGGAGAGAGAAGAAAATCTGAGACGACAGGTAGCTGAGCGGTACTGTGACGTAGGCGAAAATCGAGTAGATTGCCGATATTCTCGCCCTGTCTGGGGGGGAGTCTATGCTCTCCCTTAGTGCGAAGTACGCCGCGTAGACGAACCACAGGATCAAAACCGTGGTTTCCCTCGGGTCCCAGTTCCAGAACGTTCCCCACGCGACGTTGGCCCATATGCTCCCGCTCACAAGGGCAGCAGTTATCAGGAAAAAGCCTGCCTTTGCGGAGTTCTTCGCCACCAAGTCAAACCTGAAGTCACTCTTAACGAGGTACAGTATAGAGGCCACGAGGGTTACGGTAAAGGCCACAAACGACGTTATTGCTGCCGGAAGGTGAAAGAAGATTATGCGGTAGTTGTCCTTCAGAATCGGAGACGGTGAACTCGGCAGAGACATCGCACTGTATATGGCAAAGATGAACACGACTGCAGCCAAAACCGCAAGCACCGCTTCCTTTTGCATGATGCTTATTGCTCGATTAAGTTTAAAAAACTAACCCAGCAGTTTTTTGCATATACTGTAAAATCAAATTCTCTCAAACTGGTAGCCCCTCGACCTCAGCTCGTTCAGTATCCTCTCCACCACGGCAGGTGATTCCACCTCGAGAGCGATCTGAAGAGCCGTATGCCACGCTGGTGCACTCAGATCTTCTCTGTGGTGAATCACGTCCACGATGTTTCCCCGGTGCCTTGCCACGATCCCGGTAACCTCGCTCAGCTTTCCGGGTGAGTCGGGGACGTAACCCCTTATTACCGCAAGCCTTCCGGAGTTCACAAGTCCCCTGATTATCAGCCGGTATATCGTGGTCAGGTCGATGTTTCCCCCCGACACAACGACGGCCACTTTCCTGCCAGAAACGTCCACCTTCCCTCCGAGAATCGCCGCCACGCCTGCAGCTCCCGCACCCTCGGCGAGAACCTTCTCGTACTCGAGCAGAAAGTAAATTGCCCTCGCGATGTCGTCCTCGCTCACAGTCACGACCCTGTCCACGAGCTCCCTCACGAGCTGGAACGTGATCTTCCCCGGTTTCTTGGTGGCAAGCCCGTCGGCGATCGTGGGTTTAACCTCCACATCCAGGATCCTCCCTGCCTTCAGAGATGCGGCGAACTTTGGAGCATTCTCAGGCTCGACGCCTATTACCTCCACCTCAGGATTTTCACTCTTCACGACCGCGGAAATTCCGGAGATGAGACCCCCTCCTCCCAGCGGCACGATGACCGCGTCAAGGTCGTCTATCTGCCCCATCATCTCGATTGCCACGGTGCCCTGTCCTGCAACAATGTCGGGGTCGTCAAAGGGGTGAACGAACACCAAGCCCCTTTCCTTAGAGAGCTCCACTGCCCTCCTCTCGGCATCGTCGTACACCCTTCCGTGCAGCACGACTTCTGCACCGAGCCTTCTTGCCGATTCAACCTTCATTATCGTGGCAAACTCCGGCATCACAACGGTGCAGGGTACACCGTACACCGACGAGGCGTACGCAACGCCAAGAGCGTGATTTCCGGCTGACGCTGCAATCACACCACCAACCCTTCCGATCTTGTGGACTTTGTAAAGAGCACCCCTTATCTTGAAGCTCCCGGTTTTCTGAAGGTTTTCAAGCTTCAGGTAAACCTCTCCTCCAGCGATCTCGCTGAGAGCATCGCTGTAGTCCACAGGAGTCGTGTATACGTGCTCAGAAATTATCTCCCTCGCCTCTCTCGCACGGGCAGATATCTCCTCAATGCCGACCAACACCACCACCTCAAAGCCTCTTGACCATGTACTCAAACTCCTTCCTGTAGCCGTGTTTCCTGTAGTAGTCCCTCACGCCGACTCCGCTTATCACTGCTATTCGATCGTACCGCTCTTTTGCAATTTCCTCGGCGAGGCTCAGCAGTCTCTCTCCAAAGCCACGGTGCTGGAAGGCTTTTTCGTCCCTCTGACCAATCCCTACTGCCTTCCCGTAAACGTGGAGCTCCCTTACAAGCGCGGCACCCTCAAGCTCAGGAACGAACGGATTTCTTGGGAACCTCAGCCTTATGAAGCCAACCAGCACCTCTCCCGTGCTGTCTTCGAACGATATGAAGAACTCCCTGCCGCCACTTGCCTCATACTCTCTCACGACCTCTTCAAAGTCCTCCTCCCTGTAGCTACCAAGCTTATGGCCCGCTTCCCTGCACCTTATGCACCTGCACGAGTATCCCAGCTCCTTCAGCCTCTCGTGGACGAGCTGCCTTACATTGCCCTTGTCGAGCCCTACAGCTTTGTCAACCGGAATGTCGCGCTGTATGCGCTGAATTCTGACGTACTCGGGAATGTACCTCTTCGCCCTCGCAATGAGTTCAACAACCTCCTCCGTGGTGTAGGGCCTGTATTCTCCCCTCTCGTACATCTCGTAGAGCTTCGTGCCCTTGACCACGAGAGTGGGGTAGATCTTCAGGTAGTCCGGTCTGAAGTCAGGGTTTTCGAAGAGTGTCCTGAACATCTTAAGGTCCCTTTTGAAGTCAGATCCGGGCAAACCCGGCATGATGTGGTAGCCAACCTTGAAAGCCGAGTCCCTCAGCCTCTTGGTGGCACTTATGACGTCCCCCACCCCATGCCCCCTCTGAATTCTCTCAAGAACGTCGTCGTAAACGCTCTGAACCCCAAGCTCAACCTTCGTACCTCCGAACCTGAGCATCTCAACTATGTGCTCCTCTCTCGCATAGTCCGGCCTCGTCTCGAACGTCATTCCAACGCATCTCGCTCTCGCCCTTTCATTGTCCCTCTTGGCAGCATCAAGATCGCTGTAACGCTTCTCCTCATTCTCGAAGCTGTTCAGGGCGGAGTAGATCCCGAGAATGAAGCTCCTCTTGTAATCATCATTCCTCGCCGGAAACGTGCCACCCATCACGATGATCTCCACCTTGTCCACATCATGCCCTATCTCCTTGAGCTCTCTTAGCCTCGCAGTCACCTGCCTGAATGCATCGTAACCGTGCTGTCTTCCCCTCTGAGCTGCGGGCTCGAAGCCTATGTAGCTCTGCGGTGTGTCGAACTCCACACCCCCGGGGCATGGAACGCACTTGCCGTGCGGACACTTTGCTGGGGAGGTCATAACACTGACAACAGCAACACCGCTTATCGTTCTGACGGGTTTCAGCCTGAGAATTTCTCTGAGCGTCTCGTAAAGGGGATCTCCTTTAACCGCCCTGAGAATGTCAGCGTCAGACGGTATCGTGGAGAGAGAGTACTTCTTGGCTATCCTCTTTTTGATTCTGGCCACCTCTCCCTTGTCCGCTCTGCCAGTTCTGGCGATCTCCAGAGCCATCTCCCTAAGGGCTTCGACGGTCATTCCCTTAAAGTGAGGAAAAGCTGGTTAAAAAGGTGACGGCGATGACGGGCAGGACTTCTGCAACTTCAGCGACACACCGAGTCTTGGGGGCGAAAGAGCTTTATAGCGGGTTGGGCAAGTCCTTGCGGAGTGATGAGTGAATCCAATTCTGAGCCCCGCGATGATGAGGTAGCCCGCGACTGAAATTTGCCTCTACCTCCCGCATCCCGGGAGGTCACCAATTCAACACCGCAATTCTCGGAAATTGCCAGAACTCCTGCCACTTTAAACCGCATATCCTTGGCGAAATTCCTTCTACCACGCCCTCACCAGCAGAAACAGGGTTTGTTGTAAAAGGTAAAAAGCAGTGCCCGGGAAAATAAAAGGGTTAGAAGAGCTCGTTCAGATGGATAAGGTGCTTTCCAAGCTTCCCACCGTAGTTCCCTGCCGTTATTTTCACGACCCCCGGAATCTTCGTTGCCGCCTCAATTCCAGCCCTCGTGGCCTCCTTAACGGCATCAATGCTGATTCCGTTGATGACGATCTCGTATATTGCCTTCACGCCTTCTGGAACCTGCGTGTCCGGGACCTGATCCCTTATGCTCGGCGCGAACTTTTCATTTGTCGTTGCGTTCAAAAACTTGTACTTGTTCGCCCCGACCTTGGAGCCTGATGCCACTATTCCTCCCGGGAACGGAGTGATGACGCCCTCAACATCCGCGATAGCCTGAACCGCTGCCTTGGCAGCTGCGAGGGCTGAGGGCTGGGTTTCGCCCATTATGAAGAAGTTTCCTCCCGCGATGCCGTTCACGTAGCCTATGTCGTTCTCTATCAGGAAGTCGCCCTCCATCATGGGGATGGCCCACATCTTCCTGCCACCAACATCGACCTGCCTCTCGAATCCGTCTGCAAAGAACCTGAGCTTGTTGCCCGTGTCGAACTTCTCCTCAGCATCAGGCAAACCGTTGAATACTGCAGTTGTCGGCGCTGTCAGAACGCACTGGCCGAGCCTCGCGAGCAGCTGCTGCTCCAGCCCCTTCTTGCTCATGTGACAGATCTGGATGTAGTACCCCGGCCTCCCGTCAGGGGTCTCTGAAGGCAGGGCTTTCTTCTCGATTCCCGCCTCAGCAGGACACATGATGACAGACGTCCCGAAGCCGGTTGCCTCGTTTGCAGCCACATAGGCCCAGTCGAAGTCATAGGCAGTTATCAAAACCCTCGCAATCTTTATGTCGAAGGCCTCCGCAAAAGTCTCCTCAACCTCAACGCCGTTTACCTTCATTAAAACCACCCGAAGGGGTTTCGGCAAAAGACAATATTAATCTTTTGGAATTTCACTCCGACGCGTTTTTCCCTGCCAGGCAGAGAATATATAAATGCATAAAAACATAAGCATTTTTATACTTGCCGTTCTGTGTTAACATCCAATGAGATCAGTTATTGACAATCCAGTGCTATACAACATACTGAAGATTCTCGCAAACTCAGAAATGCCACTCGGAGCAAAGAGCATATCAGAAAAGCTCCAGGAGAGGGGATTCAACGTCAAAAAGGAAACCGTGCAGTACTACCTCAGGATGCTCGACGAGCTGGGCATGACGTGCAAGAGGGGCATGGCTGGACGGACAATATCGGAAAAAGGGCTTGAAGAGCTGAAAAAAGGAATGATCAGGGAGAGGATCGGATCCTTCATCGAACTCAGGGAAGAGTACGCGTACAACGCGAACCTCGACCTCGAAAGGGGGAGGGGGCTTGTCAGCCTGAACGTCGGCATAGTGCATGAGAGCGACTTCACGAAGAGCCTCAAGCTGATAAAGAGGTGCGTGGATTCAGGGCTGGCAATGAGCCCGCTCGTGAAGATTTACGAGAAGGACAGGGACAGGATCAGGCTGAACGACGGAGAAGTTGGAATCGGCCTCGTGAGCACGTCAGTCATAGACGCTGCTCTGATAGGCAACAGAATAGGTTCGACACCGACAT
>NZ_JBPLZQ010000068.1:0-5223 GCF_054018175.1 Geoglobus sp. | reverse complement strand
CTCAATCTCGCAGATAACGTGGGGAAAGTCGGGGTGCTGTGTGATCATCTTCGCCCCTAAAAGTGAAAACTCGTTCACGAAGTTCCTTGTGTGGTCCCTCACCGTTCCACCGAGAAGCTCGTAGAGTCTGTGTTCGAAAGGAAATTCGACTATCTCGTAACCCTCTATTTCCTCCTCTATTTCAAGAGTTATTGGCCCCACGAGGATTTTGTCCTTTTCTGGGGCGATTTCCGGCAGTTCTCTGAGTGAGAGTGGATTACCTCCAAGGTATTTTCCGGGAACGGCTATTCCTGCTATAACTATCACTCTGTCAGCCTTCTCGAGAATTCTTGGATTTCTCCTGTACTCGTCAGCGGTGATGTAGAACCACGGCAGCCTCAGCTTCTCGAGCATACCAGCGACATACCTCGGGTACGGCGATATGTACGGTGGAACTCCGAGGCACGAGGGCTCGTCAACGTACCCGTCGAGTATTGCTATCATTCTCCCCTCTGTATCTTTGCATGTCCGCCAATTATCGAGCCACTGAGTTCGAGATTCCTTATCTCACACTTCTCGTCTATTATGCTCCTCCACACCTTGGTCTTCTTCAGCACCACACCATCGAAAATAACTGAGTCGCTGATATCGCTGGCCTCAATCTCGCAGTTTCTTCCTATGTACGCGTAGGGTCCGATTATGCTTCTCCGTCTGATCACAACACCCTCCTCTATAACAACTGGCTCGATGATCTTCGAGGTCCTGTCTATCTCCACGTCCTCGCTTACGTGGTTTTTCAGGTATATTTTGAATGCCTCGAGGTAGCTGTCAGGATTTCCCACGTCGTACCAGTTCCCGTTGTCGAACACGAATCCGTAAACATCTCGCTTCTCTATGAGCCAGGATATGAAGTCTCCCAGGTTGTCTCTCCTCTCGCCTCTGACATACTCACCGAGCATGTCCTTCGTCTCCCTGTCGAGAGCGTAAATTCCTATTCCGGCGAGGGTGCTCTTGGGCCTTTCTGGCTTTTCCTCGAAGGAGACTATTCTGTCCCCGTTCAGGATTGCGATTCCGTACCTCTTTGCGAGGTCGGGATCGCCGACATCGTAAAGCGCAATAAGCGGCTTTTTCAGGCTCTCGTATTTTCCCACGAACTCTTCGAGGCCAAACGAAAAGATGTTGTCACCTGCAATTACGAGTATGTCATCATCAATCTCTTTTGACACCTCGTACAGAGCCCTAACGGCGCCGAGTTTCTCCTCCTCTTTTGTTGTGTTCTCGACGATCAGTTCAACATCCTTGTCTCTTGCCCACCTCTCAAAATCCTCCTTGAACCTCAGGTTGGTGGAAACGATGATCTCGAAGCCGAATGGTTTGGTCTTCTCGTATATGTAGTCTATGATCCTTTTCTTTCCGAGCGGGAGAAGCGGTTTTGCCTTGGTTTTCGTGATGGGCCAGAGTCTTGTAGCGTACCCTCCTGCCATGATTACTGCCTTCATTGTCCTGTTGATTGGATGCGTATATAAAAAAGATATCGGAAACATTAACTAATTCCTGCGGAGAGTATCTGTCATGTTCACGCACATTGACGATAGCGGCAGGGCGAGAATGGTTGATGTCAGTGGCAAGGACAGCGTCGTGAGGGTGGCAAGGGCAGAGGGCAAGATCTATCTGAGGAAGGAGACTGTTGATGCTATACTCTCCAACAGGGTTGCCAAGGGGAATGTGCTGAACACTGCAACTGTGGCAGGTATTCTTGCGGCGAAAAAAACGTCGGAGCTAATTCCGATGTGCCACCCACTCCAGATATCGAGCGTTTCCGTGGATTTCGAGGTGTTCGAGAAAGGGGTTAAGGCAGTCTGCGAGGTGAGGTACGTGGGGAAGACCGGAGTGGAGATGGAAGCACTTGTGGGGGTGACGACTGCTCTTCTGACAGTCTGGGACATGGTGAAATCTCTCGAAAAGGACGAAAATGGACAGTATCCGGTGACGGAAATTTCGGGTGTGAGGGTTGTGGAGAAGATCAAGAGGGAAAAATGATTTAAATTTGCGTATGTCACTCTAAAGCATGGCGAGGATATACTACGATGGAGATGCGGATTTGGAGCTCCTGAAAGGTAAAACCGTGGCAGTCATCGGATACGGGAGTCAGGGACACGCACACGCCTTGAACCTCAGGGATAGTGGTGTCGATGTTGTTGTCGGCCTTTATGAGGGGAGCAGGAGCTGGAAAAGAGCCGAAGGTGATGGTCTCAGAGTTGAGACCGTCGAAAATGCCGTTAAAGATGCGGACGTAGTTATGATGCTCATTCCGGACACCGTCCAGCCGGCAGTTTACAGGAAGTACGTTCACGATGGATTAGAGGAGGGCAACATGCTCATGTTTGCTCACGGGTTCAACATTCACTACCAGCAGATAATCCCGCCAAGCTATGTTGATATTACAATGGTTGCTCCAAAAAGCCCCGGGCATATTGTGAGAAGGATGTATCAGGAGGGCAAGGGAGTTCCGGCGCTCGTCGCGGTTCACCAGGATTACAGCGGAAAGGCCCTTGATCTCGCTTTAGCTTACGCGAAGGCCATTGGGTGCACGAGGGCCGGGGTGATTGAGACAACCTTCAGGGAGGAGACAGAGACTGATCTCTTTGGAGAGCAGGTGGATCTGTGCGGTGGTGTTGCAGAGCTGATCAAGGCAACCTGGGAAACGATGGTTGAGGCAGGATATCAGCCTGAGGTGGCTTATTTTGAAGCCCTCCACGAGCTGAAGCTTATTGTGGACCTGATCTATGAGGGTGGAATATATGCAATGTGGTATTCCGTCAGCGATACGGCAAAGTACGGAGGTATGACGAGGGGCAGGAGAATAATTAACGAATCTGTGAAAGAGGAGATGAGAAAGATCCTCAGGGAGATTCAGAGTGGTGAGTTCGCAAGGGAATGGATTCTCGAGAACATGGCAGGAAGACCGAGCTATTCCAGACTCCTTGAAATGGAAAAGAACCACCCCATTGAGGAGGTTGGGAAGGAACTCAGGAAAATGATGCCGTGGTTAAGGGGCATAGATGTCGAGTAGATTTGCTGCGTTTTTCAAAGGCATTTACTCAGCACTTCGTGATTTCTTGTTTTATTTCTACTTTGTCCGTTTTTAACGTCCCTGTCTGGGAATTATGCAAGAGTGTACTTGTTGGCGAGCTCTTTCAAATTGAGTTGTTTGCAGGTAATTGTCTCACAATTTAATAAAAAACTTAAACAGAAACCCATAATAACAATATCGCAAAAATTTGTACTTATGTCTGGGATTTACTCTGAACTCCGGTTACTGCTGTACTCACTTCTGCTTCTAACTCCTGCACTTACTGCAGGCTGTTCCGATGATTTTACGGCAGTTTACGGTAGCGGCAGTCCTGATTTAAACGTGATCTCGCTCGAAAGAAGCCTTGTGGAAAGGTACCGGTTTCCCGTAAGCGTGAACGATATCGAGAGGATTACCGACGAGCTGCACGGCAAGGTCGCACCAGATGACCCCACAGTGGTGGAGCTCGCAGACACGATCACAGGGGGTTTGGGCAGCAGCCCTTCAGGGATTATGGCCGTGTAGGCCATCTATTCTTACGTGCAGAGCAACTGGACGTATGTGGAGGAATCCGAGAAATTTGCTCAGATTTCGTCTGCACCGGAAATAATTGAAAGGGGGCTCAGAGGTGGATCGCTCGACTATTCCATTGTTATGGCATCACTGCTTGAGGCCGCAGGATTCAAAGCGAGAATTGTATTCGGGTGTGATCTGAATGAGGGAATCTGCAGAGCCTGTCCGGAGGTGTTTGTTGGAACTGAGGAGGAAGCGAAGCAGCTCCTTGAGGGGCTATCGGAAACCTTTCAGGACAGGATATACTATACGCATGATCCTGAAGGTGGTTACTGGCTCAGTCTGGATTTGGGAGGCGAACACATCGGAGGAAAGCCCTCAATCGACAGGGTGTACCTGATCGTTTATCCGGTGGAAAAGAGATGGGAGGTTGTGACAGGGGGCTGATTATCCTTTACATTTCAGTAAGGGATGAGGAAGTCAGGGATACGGACGAGATAGGCGAGGATGTGTTCGCTGAGCTGAATCTGAGCAATAGAGCCTGTGGCTATGGATTTTTGGGATATGGGTATGTAACAAACTGAACCTGAAGAACAACTGCCGAGGGGGGGATTTGAACCCCCGACCTCCTGATTATGAGTCAGGCGCCCCGCCAGCTAGGCTACCTCGGCCCAGGTCGGATTTGACCGAGAGGATTATTAAAATTTTTGGAAGCTATATGCTCTCGACGAAGTTTCTCAAAACCCTCAAACCGTTCCTACCGCTCTTCTCTGGGTGGAACTGCAAACCGACGTAGTTGTCCCTCGCTATCGCAGATGGAAACCTGATCCCGTAGTCTGTGTAGCCTATGACGTTCTCGTCTGCAGTCTGGTAGTAGTACGAGTGGACGAAGTAGAAGTACCTGCTCTCAAGGCCGTCGAAGATCTCGTGGTCTCTGAACTCGACCTCGTTCCATCCCATGTGGGGTATCTTGCCAACGCTCTCTGGAAACCTCACGACCCTGCCCTCGACAACGTTCAGCCCTCTGTGCAGCCCGCCCTCTTCACTGTATGTGGCAAAAAGCTGCATTCCGAGACAGATTCCCAGGACAGGTACGCTCGCTTTGGCAATGTAGTCTGAGAGGGCTCCGAGGTTTTTTATGGCCGTCTCAAATGCCCCCACGCCGGGCAGAACGATCGCGTCTGCGCTTTCCACATCCTCGACGCTGGACGTAACTCTGACTTTCCCGCCCACCTTTTCGATTGCCTTGCTTATGCTCTTCAGGTTTCCTGCACCGTAGTTGATTATTGCGATCACGTAGCACCAGTTTTCCGGTACTGATTTAAACCTTTTCATGAACTCCCCAGGGTTGCCCGGCCTATTTAAGCGGGAGAAAAATCTCGCAAACAATAAATACATGCTATCATCATGTTCTGTTGAATGATGAGCCTCGAAGACGAATCTTCGCATGAGGCAGAAAAAGTATGCTGTAGCATCTTCCAGAGGTTCAGCGTTGATGAGCTCATGAGACTTGTGAGGGAGAGTCAGGAAGATGTGTACATCCTCCTTCACAGGGAAGACAGGGACTTTGTGGACATCTACATCGGAAAGAACAACAAGGACTTCGGAGAGTTCATAGCAATCCCTCTGCCGAAGAGGTTTGCGGTTCTCGAGCCCGA
>NZ_JBPLZQ010000067.1:0-24567 GCF_054018175.1 Geoglobus sp. | reverse complement strand
TGCCGTACCACCTTTTGGTTTTGTCATCTAATATTATAACCTTACGGACATAAAGATTTTCTGACCATATTTTCAGAATTATTTTTCTAATTTAATATTCTCAAAACATGGTCAGAAAGTTTATATTCCTTCAAAATCAATACCAACTATGAAGCTAAGACTTGCTGCGATGATGGTGGCGGCAGTTCTTATCCTCTTATCCCCAGTCTACGCAAAGTCCGGAGAAATTGGAATAAATACCGTGTACGACTCCATCAAACAGGGAGAAACCGACTGGTTCAGCAGATACGTCTCTTCACCCACATTCGACGTTTATCTTGTATGGATCAACCCGTCCAGCAGCCTCACTCTAACGCTTTATTCCCCAAACGGAGATGTGTATGGCCCATTTAGAGATTCGAGTGATGGTGCGGTTGATGGTAAAATAGCATTAACCGTCGAGAATGCCGAACAGGGAGTGTGGTACTTCAAGGTGTATGGCGAGAGGGTGAGTGGGGTTCAGTATTATTCTCTAACCGTGTTATGAGGGTTAAAATCTCAATTTTACTCTTGTTCACGTTTTTACTGATTTTTCAGAATTTATTCCCTATTTCCGAGGCTGCCACGATAAAACCGGCAAACATCAGCGATGAAGAGTTAATGGATAGAGTTAAAAACGACCCTGCAGATGAGGTCAGGGTTTCCTTCTGGGAACTGCCTCTTTGGATAAAGATGCACCACATCCTAACTCTCGCTGTAAGTGCTCTTGCCATCTGGAAGCTCCTTCCGTTCTTCGCTGGAAAAATTAAGGTCAAGCTGGAGAACAGAAACAGAAAAAGGATTCTTGAGTTCGTCATCAAAAATCCGGGAGTCAGCCTGAGAGATCTCGAAAGGCACCTCAAAATGAACAGAAGCACGCTCAGGCACCACATCGAGGCTCTCGAAAGGGAAGGGACGGTAATAACCATAAAGGCGGGAAAGGAAAGGCTCGCATTTCCACTTGAGTACCTCATCTTCAACGGCAGAAATCTTGACAGGAAAATTGTTCTCAGATCTGATGCGAGAAAAAAGATTCTTGATGTGCTGAGCAGAAACGGAGGAATGAAGATTGGAGAGCTGGCAGATGTTCTCGAAATGAACTACAAAACCCTGCATTACCATGTGGCTGTTCTGCAGAGAGCGGGCCTTGTCGAGTTTGATGGTCAGACCGTGAAAGTGAGAGTTTGAGGATTGTTTGATTTTCAGGTGACGGCAAGCATTATTTCGAACTCCTGTCCCCGGTAGCTGACGCACTTTCCGAAGTATTTCCCGAGCTCCTTCGAGTCTTCATTCGGGATTTCAACGATAGCGCTCCCTGAATTCATGGCCGACTCAATTGCCTTTTTCAGTGTTGGATACCGGTTCAGCTCATCCTCAGAAACGGGGATGCAGGCGTTGTCAACCTCTACCTTCCTGACGTGCAGCCACATTCCCTGCTCGGATTTAAGTGCAAAACCAAGAACGAGGGTAAACGCTGCGAGGGATATCACAAGCACGGCAGATGCCGAGAAAAAGAGAAGTCTCCTGTCTCCAAGTTTTCCGATGGCAGCGAGGTACAACGCGGTGAGAGCGAAGCTAATGGCTATGGAGGTTGCTAAAAAAGCTTGAAACCCCCTGATTTTCTCGAAGGTACTCATGGCTCCAAACACAATCAGGCCAGAGACGATTCCCAAGACCACCACGGCGATCGAGTGCCTCAGGTTCATGGCGTCCCACCTCAAAAAAGTGGGAAGAATATGGGGCCGCTCAATTATCCAAACCTGAACTCCGCAACCCTCTCCCAGGTGTTCTCGTCGTAAACTGCTATGGAGTCTCCGAGGACGTAGAGGTAGTCGTCTATGTAAATTGCTCTCACTGCAGGCACGTCTATCGCCTTCACAAGCTTCAGGCCATCCCCGTAGCTGAACACGTATCCGTGGTTTCCTGCAGGCAGGAAGAACACCCCGTGCTTGCTGTCCATCAGGAAGGCGTGGTGGTTGTAAAGCACCTCGCTCCACGACTCCTTGAGAGTGTACTTGCTTATCTCTTTCGGATTCTTCGCGTCGCTGACGTCGAACAGGGAAAGCTTCACGTAACTTCCCTCTCTCCCGACTCCGAGGATTAAGTGCCCTGAGACCGGGTGGAGGTATGAGGAGAAGCCGGGTATCTTCAGCTCGCCCTTTATCTCTGGCTTTCTCGGGTCGCTCAGATCAATGACGAAGAACGGGTCTGTCTCCCTGAACGTGACTATGTAGCCCCTGTCTCCGATGAACCTGACCGCGTAAATTCTCTCGTCCTCCCCAAAGCCGGCAATCATCCCGACGACTTTCAGCTTTTCGTCAAGCACGTAAAGGCCGTTCTCATCGCCAAGGGTGGTTGCAACCCTCAGGTAGCCCCCGTATTCGTCCATCGAGAACTGGTTGAGCAGCCTTCCCGGAATTTCTCCGTCCGCGAGAGGCTCAAGGTTTAAGCTAACCCTGACGATGTACGTCCTCTGAATTTCTCTCTTGTGCTCCTTCCGGAAGTCCTGCATCCTGTTCCAGAAGTCGTTCTCGAACTTCAGCCTCTCCTCCTTGTCGAGGGTGAGCAGGTACTTTGAGATTGCACTCTGAATCTCGATGAACTTGGCCTGATTGCCTATGTCGTAGCTCATCACCTTCTCTATCCTGCTAAGCACGTCATCTGGCAGCAGATCCCTGTTCTCCTGCAGGAATCTGAAGTAAATCTCATCCTCCCCCATCCTTTTGCTGTAGGCTATGTAAAGCGCATTCTCGGACATGTAAACGGTGGAGCCGTAGCTTCCCATGAAGCTGAACGTCTTCTCAATTTCCCCGTTTTCGGGATTGACCTTCATCACGGTGTACAGCACTTCCGAGCTAATACCCCTCGGGAAGTAGATGTCCGTGCACCTGATCTCTAAAGCCTCTCCGTTAACCCTTACAGGCTCTACCGGGCAGGGGTCGTAGTAGTCGAGGTAGTTCCTTGTGATGACGAAGATGTAATCTCCGTAAAGCCTCGCCGTTACAATGCTGCCGTCGACATCAATCCTCCACACGTTTTTCCCGTTCTCCTTGTCGTAGCCGGAGATCTCGTTGTACCTCAGCACCACCAGCCTGTCCTTGTGGAGGAGCAGGTTTCCGTCCTTCGGTATCTCGAAGCTGACGCTCATGTTGTCTGGAGGGAAGGCGAAAACGGACAGAATCTTCCCGTAGTATTCTGGCATTATAACTCGCGGCATGTAGATTCTGGCCATGCCGATGGAGTAGTAGATGTTCTTCCCATCCGTCTTCACTATGTCCGGTTCGTCTATGCCCTTAACCTGAACGTTGGTCTCGGAGTACCTCTCCGCAGCTTTCTCCACCACACCGCGATCACCTACCAGCGTTGGCGTTGGTATGGGGGTTGGAGTGGGTGTCGGAGCCGGCAGCGGCACCTCTGCAGTCTCTGGCATCCCCTTCTGCATAGCTACGCCGAACATGGGGTAGCCGTAGAAGACCTCCCTCATTGCAAGGTATTCCTTGAGCTCCTCCTCCGACTTGAATCGGGCGAGGTTGCTCAGGCCGGAGACGTTCTCTCCCACAACCTCAGGAGTCTTCTCCGGGAGGGGGGTAAGGGTTTCTGCAGGGGTGGGTGTGGGTTTCACCTGATTCTCCGAATCGATGCATCCCGCCGCCACCATGACTGCTATCAAACTCAGAATCAGCACGATTTTTTTCATGTTTCAACTTCTTTTCTTTATTACTAATAGGTTTTTGTTTCGTTCGTTTTTATAATTGGTTTTTGATTTTCAAAAGAGTTTTTAATGTTTGATGCCTACTCAACACCATGTCGGAGCAGTTTGGAGAGATTTACAACTACTATGTGGACAGGGGCTACCAGCCCAACTTCAAGAGGGACATCGTGGCTGTTTTCAGGATAACCCCCGCTGAGGGTTACACGATCGAGGAGTGTGCCGGAGCTGTGGCGGCTGAGAGCTCCACGGGCACGTGGACAACCCTCTATCCATGGTACGAGAGGGAGAGGTGGGAGGACCTCTCAGCCAGAGCCTACGAGTTCTCCGAGAGTGACGACGGCTCCTGGGTTGTGAAGATCGCCTACCCCCTGCACGCTTTTGAGGAGGCAAACCTCCCGGCGCTGCTCGCGTCAATAGCCGGAAACGTCTTCGGGATGAGGAGAGTAGCAGGTCTAAGGCTTGAGGACCTTTACTTCCCGGAAAAGCTGATAAGGGAGTTCGAAGGGCCCTCTAAGGGAATAGAGGGCGTCAGGAAGATGCTCGATATACGGGACAGACCGATTTATGGAGTTGTGCCCAAGCCCAAGGTTGGCTATTCTGCCGAGGAGTTCGAGAAGCTCGCGTACGACCTGCTGTCGTCCGGAGCAGACTTCGTCAAGGACGACGAGAACCTCGCGAGCCCGTGGTACAACCGCTTCGAGGAAAGGGCTGAGGTTGTAAGCAGAGTAATAGAGAAGGTAGAGAGCGAGACGGGAGAGAAGAAGACGTGGTTCGCCAACATCACGGCTGACGTGAGGGAGATGGAGAGGAGAATGGAGGTACTCGCGGATCTCGGTCTAAAGCACGCGATGGTGGACGTTGTGATAACGGGGTGGAGCGTTCTCGAGTATGTGAGAGATCTGGCCGAAGAGTATGGACTTGCTATTCACGGTCACAGGGCAATGCACGCGGCATTCACCAGGGACAGGAGGCACGGGATCAGCATGTTCGTCCTCGCAAAGCTGTACAGGCTGATAGGTATAGACCAGCTCCACGTCGGGACTGCGGGAGCGGGGAAGCTGGAAGGAGGAAGGTGGGAGGTCGTACAGAACGCCAGGATTTTGAGGGAGAAGGAGTACGTCCCGGATGAGGGAGATGAGGTACACCTTCCCCAGAAGTTTTACGGGATAAGGCCTGCATTCCCGACGAGCTCCGGTGGGCTGCATCCGGGCAACCTCCCGCTGGTCTTCGAGGCCCTCGGGACTGACATAGTGGTGCAGCTTGGAGGAGGGACTGTGGGGCACCCGGATGGGCCTGCAGCAGGGGCCAAAGCTGTGAGGCAGGCAATTGATGCGATAATGTCCGGGATACCACTCGAGGAGTACGCGAAGTCTCACAGAGAGCTTGCGAGGGCACTCGAGAAGTGGGGGACCGTCACACCAATCTGATTCTCTCCCCCGTTTTTTTCGACTTTGGAAAAGCTTATATTGACCACCGGGAGTTTTGGCATGAGAGGAGGTAATGCTCATGAGACAGCAGGTGGAAGTAAGGCAGCTGAGGGAAGGAGGGTACGTGATTATCGATGACGAGCCGTGCGAAATCCTCAGCATCTCCGTAAGCAAGCCGGGAAAGCACGGCGCAGCCAAGGCGAGGATTGACGCGATAGGCATATTCGACAAGCAGAAGAGGAGCATAGTCCAGCCCGTAACGGCGAAGATATACGTGCCGATAGTAGAGAGGAAGAGGGCGCAGGTGATCAGCGTAACAGGCAATGTTGCGCAGCTCATGGACCTCGAAACCTACGAGACGTTTGAGATTGAGTTTGGAGACGAGGTGGCTGACAAGGTTCAGCCCGGTAACGAGCTCGTTTACATCGAATCTCTAGGCAAGAGGAAGATCGCGGAGAAGTAATCATGCACATTGACAATTTTTTTGCCACCTCAAATTCTGATGTTAGCGACGCTGACTACGTCATTTTTGGAATACCTTACGACGCGACGCAGTCCTTCAAGCCCGGCTCGAGATTTGCCCCGAACGCGATAAGGGAGGCGAGCTGGAACCTGGAGAGCTACTCGATATACTTTGACTACAACCTCGACTTTGCGAGGATAGCTGACGGGGGAAACGTGAACTGTGACGGTGGCTTTGAAGAGGTGTCAGAGAGGGTCTCAAAGTTCTTTGAGGAGGTGGAGGGAATACCCATCGCCCTCGGTGGGGAGCACTCGATAAGCTACATGGTCGCGAGAAACCTTGAGGACTTCGTGTATGTCGTCTTCGACGCACACCTCGATCTCAGGGATGGATTCGACTCGAACCCCTACAACCACGCTTGCACGACAAGAAGGGTGATGGAGATCGCGGACGAGGTCGTAATAGCCGGCGCAAGGAGTGCGACTAAGGAGGAGAGGGAGTTCGCCGAGAATTCTGGTGTGGAGGTCCACTACTCCTGGGATCTGCTTGAGTACGGATTCGACGACCTGCTCGACACGCTCGAGTCCAAGGACAGGATCTATCTCTCCCTCGACATGGACGTGTTCGATCCCGCATTCGCGCCGGGAGTTTCCACTCCCGAACCCATAGGCATTCACCCGTACGACTTCCTGAAGGTTCTGGACGAGATCGGAGACAGGATCATAGCCTTCGAAGTGGTCGAGGTTATTCCGGACGTGAACAAGGTAACCCAGACCCTTGCGGCGAAAATGGTGAACGAGTTCATAGCCTCTAACGCCTCGCTAAGGTTCTGACGTACCTGATAGTCTCAGCCAGCTCTTTTCTGTTCCTGTAGAGCATTGGAAGTCCGAGTGCGAGGTAGATGGCGCTCAGGATGTTTCTTGCGTGCACCTCCGGGAACACGAACTGGAGGGCGAAGAGCGTGAGCAGAGCTGCAGCTTCGCTCACCCCTACCCTTCTGTCGAGGATTATGGCCGTGGCGAAGAGCGACTGCGCGGCCGTCAGAAGGACCTCCTCACTCTGTCTCGCATCCAGGGGGAGGGCGTTTAGATGCATGCCCGCGACGCTGTACACGACCGCTATCGTCCCTATGAGGAGGGTCCACTGGTTTACCTTCGACGAAATCAGCGCGTTAAGCCCTGCGGACACCCTCATCTTCCTGACGAGGTAAATCGCCACTATGAACTCCGGCGACTCACTTGCAAGCGGGGCAAGCCACTGAACCATCAGAAAGCTGTCGATCCCGAAGTTCTCGGCAGTTCCGAGAAGACCCTCGCTGAACGCCTCCACGCTTATGAAGATCACAAGGCCAGCGTAGAGCATGTACAGCACGACCCTTGCCCTCCTCCTCCTGTCGGGCAGGGAGCACAGGTATGCAGGCACACCATCTGGTGTGAACTCCTCGTGTGGTGCCTTTGTGATGAGGTAAGCGTACGAGGCGTAAATTGACACGAAAATGATGCTGTCGATGAGGGAGATGCTCCCCTTGAGCGGGAGCACAAACGCATACACCGTTGCGATGAGCAGGAAAAACATCTCGAGCCTGAGCCCCTCGTCGAGCTCAACCTGTCTTTTCCCGCTCTTTGCCATTGCGATTAGCATTATCAGGCTCCACCCGACGCCTATGAGCAGTCTGTTTGCGCCCGTCATGTTTGCGGTAGCGTAGTGTATGTAGTCTCCTCCAACCTTTCCCGCCATCCAGGCGAAGTAGGCATCAACGGCATACTCTGGAAGGACTGCGAGCAGCGCAACGATCGCAAGGCTGACGCTCCTCGGAACGTCCATCTCTGCAGTCTCCGCACCCCACGAAAGCAGAAAGGCCGAGCCAAGAACTGCAAGACCGGAGAGAAACGCCTCGATGTGGGGCGGATAGTGCGTTCCCGTGATGTAGGAGGTAAGCCAGGGCAGAGTGAGCGTGAATGCAAGAACGATCTGCAGCCTCTCCCGCAGGTAATCCATGCCCGGAAATTGGAGGCGGGTTAAAAAACTTGTCCCATTGCCGGGATTGAACCGGCTTAAGAAAAAAATTGAAAGTATTTGCGAACGTCTCAGTAAACCTCTCCTAAGCTCTCTGTCCTCTCAATCTGCCTTCGTGGGTTTCTCTGAGCGGATCGCTGCCGAGAAACCTGAGGCACTCGGTGATGAGGGACTTGTGATAGTGAGTGTCACGTATGAATTCGTAGAGCATCTTCCTGCGATTAAGGTCCTCTTCCACCATGAACAGCTTCAGCAGGTTCTGGGAGATGCTCTCCTCCAGTCTCATGCTGTTGTGGAGCAGGCCCACTACAACCTCTCCATTGAGTCTCTCTCCGGCCATAAATTTTCAATTTGGTTGAGACTTACTTAAATTTTTTGAACTTTTGGTCTGCAAAAACTTAACTCTGTTTAACAAATTCGTAGCTTATCTGCTTGCCCCGGTGGCCATTGAACGGATGTGTGAAACATTTATTTACTCCTGCAGAACTCACACCTGATGAAGGTCCTCGTGGTTGATGCAGGCGGTAGGGGGAATGCGATAGCTCACGCTTTTTCGAGAAGCAGGAATGTCAAGGAGGTTTACGTCGCTCCGGGAAATGGCGGTTCTCTGCTCTTCGAGAAGTGCAGGCTCGCAGAGATTGATGGGAAGAGAATCCCCTCCATAAGGGCGATTGACGAGATCGTGAGGTTTGCCGTGAGAAATGAGATAGATATTGCCTACATCGGACCTGAAGAACCGCTGAGCTTAGGGCTGGTGGACAGGCTTGAGGAAGCGGGGATACCTGCGGTCGGACCGAAAAAGGAGGCCACGATTCTCGAGGCGAGCAAGTGCTGGGCCAAGGACTTCATGAGGAAGATCGGAGTGCCCATCCCGGAATACTGGAACTTTGACGATCCCGATGAGGCGAAGGCATTCGTTAAGGACTACTACGCCAGCAACCCCGGAAAGAACCTCGTCGTTAAGGCCGACGGGCTTGCAGCCGGAAAGGGTGTGTTCGTCTGCGACTCCGTTGAGGAGGCACTGATGGCCGTGGACGAGATAATGGTCAGGAAGAGGTTCGGCAAAGCCGGCGACAGGGTCGAGATTGAGGAGAGGCTTTACGGCATCGAGGTCGCCTTCACGGCTCTGAGCGACGGAAAGCACGTCGTCCCCTTCGGACACGCGAAGGACTACAAGAGGGCATTTGATCCGGACGACGTCGAGGGGATGAGAAAGTTCTACATGGGCTACTTCGGTAAGTACGTGACGCGGGAGGAGGCGAGAAGGCTCTACGAGAAAGGCGTGCTGATCAACCCGAACACGGGCGGAATGGGGGCGGTCTCGCCACACCCGGCCGTGAATGAGGAGATTGAGAGGAAGATAATGGAGACCGTCGTCCAGCCAATAATCAGCAAGTTCAGGGAGCTCGAAAGCAAGGAGTTCAGGGGAGTGCTCTACCCCGTCATAATGCTGGTGGAGGAGGAGGGGGAGCTCACACCGAAGGTCCTCGAGATCAACGTCAGGGACTGCGATCCCGGAGCGGAGGCGAAGCTTCCGAGGCTTGAGAGTGACATGCTCGAGCTTTCCTGGGCTGTTGTGGAGCAGAATCTGGACGAGGTTGAGGTCAGATTCAGCGAGAATTACGCGGTTGCTGTGTGTGCAGTCTCAGGAGCGATGGTCGGGAGAGAGGGCTTCAAGCCCGGATACCCTGGTGACCACTACACCAACCAGCCGATCAGGGGCATTGAAAACGTGGATGGAGCGATCGTTTACGCGAACGGCATTGCAAAGACTGGAGAAGGCTTTGAGACGACCGGCGGAAGGGTGCTGACACTCACGGCAATGGGAGAGAGCGTGGAGGCGGCAAGAGAAAAAGCATACGGTGAGCTGGAAAAGATCTCTTTCCCCGGAATGAGGTACAGGAGGACGATCGGCCTTGACGTCCCGGAGTGACGTGAGAGAGCTCGTCGAGCTTCTGAAAAAGTCGGGAGCGATAAAGTTCGGAGACTTCGTGCTCTCGTCCGGAAAGAGGAGCAACGTCTATGTGGACGTGAAGCAGGCAATCACCAAACCCGGGACTCTCGGAAAAATCGCCGACCTCATGGCTGAAAAACTCGGCGAAGTGGACTCTGACAGGATTGCCTGCATAGAGCTTGGGGGAGTTCCGATCGCCGTTGCCCTCTCTCTCAGAACCGGCAGGGAGCTCGTGATATTCAGGAAAAAGAGGAAGGACTACGGAACGGCAGACGACATGATCGGGGAAGTGAGACCGGGAGATCGGGTTGTGGTGGTTGAGGACGTGGTAACGACAGGAAAGTCGGCAAAGAGCGTGGTTGACAGGGTTGAGGGGCTTGGAGGTGAGGTCGTGGCGATCCTTGCGGTTGTGGACAGGGAGGAGAGCGATCTCAACGTGAGGGCGCTTCTGAAGCTCTCAGAGATACTCGAAGACGCTCGATAGACTTTCCCTCGATATCTCTACCCCGCCCCTCTTCAGGTACCTCTCTATTTCTTCCACGCTGTAGTCCGGAGCAAACCTGTAGCTCTTCACGCTCTCTCTTACTACTCTCTCGTCGAATCCGAGAACTCCGGCGACCTTTTCAGCGTCTATGCGACTGCTTCTCATGCCCTTCATGATTTGGCTGGCAGCACTCTCGTTCTCCTCCATGAAATTCCTGTTCACGGCGAGGGTGCAGCACGGGAAATCTCCAACAATCTCGCTGAACGGGATCTTCTCCCTGTCCGCAGTGGTGAAGTACGGTTCCCATATTGCCACGCCCTCCACGTCTGCGAGGCTATCGAGGAGGCACTCCGGACCGTCGCAGTACCTGAAGGAGCTGACACCGAGCCTTTCCCTCGTGGCCCTCAGGTTCATCTCCATGGCGGACATCTCCGTCGTCGCGTAAACGCCGTTTCTCTCGTCACCGAAAACAACCCCACTACCGTTTTCGGCCACAACACCGAGCACCCTGATGTTCTTCATCATGATGCCGAACATCACCTGGGTGATTAGGGGGCTCGCGCCGAACTCTATTCTTCCAAGCGCTAAGTCTCTCGTGAGGTCTATTGCGTTCCCGTAAACTATGAAGCTGAAGTCCCCCGAGCTTATGAGCCTCGCGTACTCACTCGCTCTCAGTATTCCGACTTTAACCCTGTCCTTGGAGTATCTGCTGAGCCATATTCTCAGATTCTTTCCCGCCTCTTTTTTCCTCACAACGATTCCCCGGTCTTCGAGCTCCTTCAGCACCTCTGAAACCCTCGACTTTGAGGCGTTGAGAACCTTTACGAGCTCGCTCTGGAGAATCCCCTCAAATTTCCTCTCCTCGAGGACATCGAGTATTCTTTTCTCCAGCATTCGCTGATAGTTAGTCAAAGCTTAAATATTGTTTATGCGTTAATTCAGTGAAGGTGAAAATTATGAGCGATGAGGTTAACAGGATAATCACTCTTTGCGGGAAGGACTGGGCTGTTACAGGCCTGGAATTCACTTTCCTCGGTGGTAGGGAGGAATGCGAATCCTGCAGGCTCAGGAAGGTTTGCCTGAAGCTCAGGACAGGTTCGAAGTACAAAATCGTCGGTCTGAGGAATGGTGAGACCCACCCGTGCCCGATACACGATGAGGGCGTCGTGGCTGTGGAGGTTGTGGAGCTCCCGATCCTCCTCGCGATAGACGCGAGGACGGCGGTTGAGGGCGCAAAGATAACGCTGAACGGAAGGTGCCAGAGGCTGGACTGCAGCTTTTTCAACCTCTGCAACCCGTCGTCGATCATGCCTGAGGAGAGCGTGATAATCGAGAGCGTTGGAGAGTCGTTCGAGTGTCCGCAGGGCAGGACTATGAAGATCGTGGAGGTGAGAAGGGCAGATTGAAGGAGAACTCTGCAGTCTCTCTAATCTCAGGTGGGATCGATTCTCCGGTGGCGTCGTACCTGATGCTGAGGAGGGGAGTTGAGCTCAGCTTCCTCCACTTCTACAGGAGGAAAGAAGATCTGGAAAAGCTCAGAAAGCTGCTCGAAGTGCTGAAGGGCTACGGGAAGGTCGGCGTGGTTTATGTGGCGAGGCATTCCGACCTGTTTGACCGCGATTTCGGGAGGTACAATTGCGTTTACTGCAAAATTCTGATGCTGAAAACCGCCGAGTCCATCTGCGAGAGAGACGGTCTGCAGGCAATAATCATGGGCGACAACCTGGGGCAGGTTGCATCGCAGACACTCGACAACATGCTCGCAATATCACGGGCTGTGAGCTACCCCATCATCCGCCCCCTCGTGGGCCTCGACAAGGAGGAGATCATCCGGGTTGCGAGGGAGATTGGAACGTACGGAATATCCATAACCGGGCAGTATTCATGCCCTTTCCTGCCGAAAAGGCCGGTCATCAGGGCGAGGGTGGAGAGCATAGACTACTCCGTAGTGCCGAAAGCGAAATTAAGCGTTCTGGAGCTGTGATGGGAAGTTTCAGAGTCTGAGAAGCAGGTTCATGAGCTCAAGCCCGTCCACCCGTCCGAGGCCCCCCTTTCTGCATGCTCTTTCGCTGAATACTCTTACGTCGTCTTTCCTGCCGTTCTTTATGACAAACGGCACGTCTTCAGCGACATGGGTTCTCAGCTTCACCGGGGTGGGGTGGTCGGGGATGAGAAGTATGCGCGTCTCGTCCAGGTCAAGTCTGTCCAGCAGGTATCCGACGATCTTCTCGTCGTACATCAGTATCGCTTCCACCTTCTTCTCCGCATCTCCCTCGTGCCCCACCTCATCTATTCCCTCGGTGTGCAGAACCACCGCATCATACTTCCTGAGCCCCCTGAGAGCGGCTCTCGCGAGCCCTCTGTAGTTGGTGTCAATGTACGCTGTCACCCCCGGAACCTCTATGATCTCCATGCCCATCGCCTTTCCGACACCCTTCAGCAGGTCAACCTCGCTTATCATGGCTCCCTCAATTCCGTACCTCTGCCTGAAGTCAGGGAAGGCCGGTTTTTTCCCTCCGCTCCAGGGCCATATCATGTTGGCCCTGCAGTTCATCTCCCCCAGGACCTCGGTGCTCCAGTTCATCAGATCTACGAGAATCTCGGCAAGTCTTCCGTCGGACGGAAGGTACTTCTCGTATTTCTCACCCATTATGTCGTGGGGCGGGTAGGTTCTCGGCACGGCCCCGAAGTCTCTGTGTACAGAGAGGATTCCTCTGAAGCTGACACCATGGTGGAAGCTTACAAAATCGTACTCGCACTCCCTGTTCAGAACATCAAAAGCCCTTCTCGCCTCTGCATCTCCAATCCTGTTTCCGCTGTAATCCACCATTACGCCGTTCTCAACGTACACCAGGTTGCATCTGAATAGAACCTCTCCGTCAACACCGAGCGAAATAGCCTCTATTGGCCCTCTCCCTGTGTAGTACTTTTTCGGATCCACTCCGAGTATTGTCATGTTGGCGATGTCGCTTCCGGGCTCGAACCCGTCTGGTATTGTTTTGGCGATCCCGCATATTCCCTCCTTCGCGAGGTAATTCATGTTTTCCGGCTCTGCGTACTCGAGAGGTGTCCTGTTGCCGAGACGCTCAATTTCCCAGTCTGCAAGTCCATCAGGAATCAGAATCAGGTACTTCATCCGCTACCTCCCCAGAATCATGGATCTGAACGCATCTGCAGCTCGCGCGGTGCTGTTGGCGATCTCTCCGAGCTTCACCACAATCTCGTTCAGCAGAACCAGATCGAGCGGATTTTCCGGCTGGGAGCTGAATATCTTTCTGTGTATCCTTATCTGGATCTTGTCGCACTGGTGCTCCAGCTCCTCGACAACCGGCACGTGCTCGAGAGCGTCAACGATCTCTTTCTTGGAAAAGGACGAGGCTATTAGCCTTTTTATGTGGTCTACCATCCTCTCGTATTCGTTCACGGTTTCCTGAATCTTTGGCAGGAGCTCCATTATGAGGTCCCATATCTCCCTGTCGGCCCTAATCTGTCTGTACGCTATCATGTGTGCCACGTGCTCGCAGTGGTCTATTATGTTGTCCTGCATTTTCAGAAAGTGGAGCAGGTCGTGCCTGTCCACAGGCATCAGGAGCGATTTTGTCACGTGACCCCTTATCTCGTGCTTTATGATGTCTGCCTGATACTCGAGCGAGTCTATTTCCTTTTCGAGGGCTTTGAGCCTCTCGCAGTCGTTCTCAACGCACGCCACGAACTGCTCGGTCAGCTTTTCAACAGCCTTACCGCACAGCTCCGCGTGCCTGTGCAGGTCCTCGAAGGGTGAGTACCCGAACACATCGGTAACGCTCCTCACGAACTTCATACGAACACCACCATCAGTGTGTAGAGCACTATTGAAATTCCAGCCGCTATTGGAACTGTCAGGAGCCAGGACGCTAAAATCCTTTTCACAACTGACAGGTCTACGCTCGCAAGGCCTCCGGCAAATCCTACTCCTATGACGCTGCCTACGAGGGTGTGGGTCGTGGAGATTGGCATTCCGAGAGAGGAGGCGAAGATAACAGTCGTTGCAGTTGCGAACTCGGCAGAGAACCCCCTCGTTGGCGTGAGCTCGGTGATGCGCTTTCCGACCATCTCTATCACCCTGTACCCCCACGTTGCGATACCAACCGATATTCCGAGTCCTCCTATAACGAGGACCCATATTGGGGTTTCTGTGCCTATGTATCCCATCGCCGCGGCCATCGGTCCAGTGGCGTTGGCAACGTCGTTGCTCCCGTGTGCGAAAGCCATGTAGCAGGCGGTCAGTATCTGCAGGTATTTGAAAACGTGCTCAACGGAATCCACATCGAAATTGACGAGGATTGCGAACCTTATGATGGAGAATGTGAGGAAGGCGAGTATGGCACCCATTATCGGGGAGATGATCCAGCTGAGGACTATCTTGTAAAGCACGCCCCACTGTATGTCTCCTATGGAGATGTAGTTCTGACTCACTGCTGCGAGCCCGAATCCGACCATTGCTCCGACTATGGAGTGAGTCGTGGATACGGGAAGCTGGTAGTACGTTGCAAGGGTGATCCACAGGCTCGCACCGAGGATGGCTGAAAGCGCTCCGAGTGCGACGAGGTGAGGGTCAAGACTCTCTATGGGAACTATTCCCTTGGCGATGGTGTTTGTGACCCTCTTTCCGTAAAGCACGGCCCCTGCAAACTCGAGTATTGAGGCTATGACAATTATCTGTTTGAGCGTCAGCGCACCGCTGCCGTAAGACGTTGCCATGGAGTTCGCAGCGTCGTTCGCACCTATGTTCCAGGCCATGTAGAGTCCTACTGCGATGGTGAAAACGATGAAGAGCTCAAGCATCGTGCTCCCTCCTCTCCTGCTCCAGGACCCTTCTCACATCCTCGGGAATCGGAACCTTCGTGTTGTTCTCGAGGTCCACCCAGACCTGAACGCTCCTCGCCCTGACAACCTCTCTTCCGCTCTCCCTCTCGGTTATCCTGTACAGGAACTCCCAGCTCGTGTTGCCGATGTTCCCGACCCACATCTCGACAACTGCCGTCTCGCCGAGAAACATCGGAGAGAGAAAGTCCATTTCGAGCCTCCGGATCACAAATGTTGGCTCAAGCTTTCCAAATCTTTCGAGGAAGAATTTTGCTCTTGCCGTTTCGAGAAATCTCGCGTACTTGACGTTGTTCACGTGCCCAAAGGCATCGACGTCTCCGAACCAAATCTCAATCTCGAGCCTCATTTCAGCACCTCCGAAATGAGCTCCGCAACGGTGAGAACGCTGACCTGCTTTTCCACTGTGTCGGTGGCGATCACGTCTGAGATTCCAGCAGAGTAGAGCCTGTTCAGTGCGTTCCCCGCAAGGACTGCGTGAACACACGCCGCTTCAACGCTGTCAGCCCTTCCGTGCAGCTGCCTGGCCGCGGTAACCACGGTTCCACCGGTGCTTATTATGTCGTCCACGATCACGACGTTTCTGCCCGAAACGTCGAGATTCTTGGGGGTGATTTCCACAGTTTCAGAGTCTATTCTCGTTTTCTCGAGGTAATCGAACTCGCACCCGGCAGCTTTCGCAGCCCTTCTCACTCTCTCGAGGGATCCCCTGTCGGGAGAGAGCATGACAATGTCCCTGCCGCGGTAGTGTCTCCCTATCAGCTCCATGGCATCAACTTCCACGAGCTTTCTGAAGTGTTTTTTTGCCTCCTCGCTGTGAATGTTGACCGTTACGACTCTGGACGCGTGACTCTCCATCATTCTCGCAACCGCCCTGATGCTGATCGCCTCACCCTCCTCGAACGCCCTGTCCTGTCTCGCATATCCCATGTACGGGATGACTGCTGTCACCTCCCTCCCCTCGAGCGCGTCGAAGGCCAGCATCAGAAAAATGATGTCGTCGCTGGAAGTTATGCTGTTGACTATCACAAATTCCTCGTCCCCAGTGTCCTCGACTTTAACGTAAATTTCTCCGTCCGGAAATTTTCTGTAGACAACCTCTGCGATCTCGGCACCGGCAGCTTTCGAAATTCTCCTGCCGAGCAGAGGTGAAGAGGGGCCCACGATGAGCTTCATGGCAGGTTTTCTGCGCGGGGTATTATGACTTTTTCTATATTCTCCCCCTTCTGAGAACCTCCACTCCTATGTTCCCCCTGTGCACCGCTGTGGAGATCAGCACACCTCTCACACCGAGGTCTTTTGCACGATAAAGGTCCTCCACGCTCCTCATGCCTCCACCGGTCAGTATGTCGTGGTCGCTGATTTCGAGAGCCAGCTCAACAATGCTGAAGTCAAAACTCATTGTTCCCACGGAGTGTATCGGCAGAACCAGGACGCCTGCAAGCCTGAATGAGTTCAGGTACTCCACAACCTCGGCAAATGATGAGAACCTCCCGCTCCTGTCCAGCAGCTCTCCCTTAATGTCCACGCTTACGACCCAGTCTCCGTCCTCGAGCCTGGTTATGTCGAACGTCTCAGTCCCGAGAACAGGGGTGAACGGAAACCTTTCCAGCTCGTCCCACTTCCTGAACCCCGCATCAACTATCGCTCTCTTCACCATTCCGCAGACTCTGCTTATCTCTTCAAGGTTGTCTCCCCTGCCCTCAATTCTGTCTAAGTCTGCGATGTAGATGTTTTCTGGTCTAACCTCCTGCACGACTCCACTCAGGTTGCTCGTACCAACAACCCTGCTCAGCTCCGAGATCTCCCTGTACTCGTCCCTCTTACCCCCGATGCCGGCCACAACCTTCCCGTTCATGACATCCATTGCAAAGTAAATGTCCATGGTAGTCAATTTCAACACATATATATACAGGTTTGCGCAACGCGGTGTGATGAAGGTGCTTGTCTCGCCCATGAGTATTGACGAGGCAATCGAGTCTCTCAGGGGAGGAGCGGACATTATCGACGTTAAGAACCCTGCTGAAGGCTCTCTGGGGGCAAACTTCCCGTGGGTGATCAGGCAGGTCAAGGAGCTTGTGGAAAAGGAGGGGAGGATGCTCAGTGCAACTGTTGGCGATCTCGATTTCAAGCCCGGCACCGCAAGTCTCGCGGCTCTCGGTGCAGCCTGCTCGGGAGCGGACTACATCAAGGTTGGTCTTTTCGGAGTTAAAAGCCCCGATCAGGTTTACGAGATGATGTCTGGCGTGGTCAGGGCGGTTAAGGACTACAACCCGTCGGCAATGGTGGTTGCTGCAGCTTATGCAGATCACTCGAGAATTGGAGCTGTGTCGCCTCTCGAAATAGCTGATCCCGCTCACAGGGCTGGATGCGACGGCATAATGGTGGACACCGCCATTAAAGACGGCAGGAACCTGTTCGAGTTCATGGACCGGGAGTCGCTGGAGAAGTTCATCTCCTCCGCACACAGCAGGGGAATGTTCTGTGCGCTCGCCGGTTCGCTCTCCTGGGAGCACATAGAAACCCTGAAGGAACTCAACCCCGACATAATCGGCGTGAGGACTATGGTGTGCGAAAACGGGAGAAACTCGATGATAAGGAGCGAGCTTGTGTCTAAGTTAATGGCTTCCGTGCGATAGTGCACATCTTTCTGAGCAGCTTTTCCCCCTCTCTTGTCCCCTTGGCAAAGAGCAGGTCCCCTGCCTGAACTTTTGTCGTCGCCTTGGGCTTCGTGATCCACCTGTTGCCCCGCTTTATCGCTATCACGTGCATCCCCGTGTTGGTCTCCACCCTCGCCTCGCCCAGCGTCTTTCCGTCGAGCTCGCACATCTCACTCACCTCGATCACCGTGAGAATTTCGTCGCTCTCCATCATGGCGCTCCTGAAAACCGGGTGAATCTCGAGATTTTTGACGACTATTCCCGCCATCTCCTTTGCGGCGTCGGCGATTATTTCGGAGGAGTACGCTATGTCTATCAGAGACATCAGGACCTTGAAGCTCTCGTCATCGCTCGCGTTCTTTCCGGCCTGCAGGACCCACTTCACCAGCTCTATCTTCAGGTTGTCTATCTTCTCCTCGAGGTAATAAACCTCCTGGGCTATGTCCTCGTTGTAGTAGATTATCGACGAGTATCCCAGGTCAACGGACAGCTCGGAGAGGTCCTTTATCTCGATAAGTATGTCCACCGACTTTTCCAGCTTCTTGTCCATTATCTCCGTGCTCTCCATCGTCACCTCTCTGTTGGAGACTATTCTGAAGAATTCCTGAACGCCGGTTATGTCACCTCTGGCAAACAGAACGTCGTTTCTCAGGATTTTCGTATCTCTGTCAGGGTCAAATATCCAGTCAAAACCCCTCTTTATCGCTATGACTCTCATGCCGGTCCTCGTGTGGAGCCTTATCTCTCCAAGCGTTTTGCCGACCACCTCAGAGTCCTCGGCGACCTCTGCCCTCACCAGGGTGACCTCGCTTTCAAGCAGGATCTCGTTGACCATCTCCTTTGGAAGCTTGAATCCCCTCAGCACGAGCGTGGCTATGTCCCCGGCGGCTTCGCCTATTTTCTGCGCGGCGGAAGCTATCTGGAGTATAGAGGACACCATCTCTGCCTCGTCTACCCGCCTGCCAGCGAGGATCGACACGACTCTCAGCTGCCTCAGGAGTTCGTCTGTTTTCTCCTCCAGGTCGAGGACCTCTTCGGCTATATCCTCGTTATCGAACAGAATTGCAGAATAGGCCAGATCCACCATCAGCTCGGTGGTATCTTTGATCTCAATGAGCAGATCCTTTACTGTACGGGGCATTTCGAATAAACCTTTCTGTCCGGACTTATTTAAGGTTTTTTGTGTGTCGCTCAGAAATCTGGAAATATTGAGAAATGTTAAATAACATTTGCTGCAAGGTATTAACGGTGCTAACATGAAATCTCCCTGCGAAATGATTGCATCTAAGGTGATACCGGTAATCAGAGGAGAGATCGCAAGAGAGCTCGTGGCGAGAGGACACACGAAAAAGGAGGTAGCCGAAATTCTGGGGATAACCGTCGCTGCTGTTAGTCAGTACACCCACGGCAAGAGGGGAGTGAGTGACAGCGAGGTTCTGAAGGAGAAGATACGGGAGGTTGTGGACGAGATAGAGAGCGGAAAGCTGAGGGGGGAGGATCTCGTTTCAAAGCTCTGTGAGCTCTGTTCGTTCGTGAGAAGGGAACTGGATGTTAAGCAAATTTAAACTGCGGGTCTCTTCGACGCTCAATCCCCTGACAGCTCTGATCGCCCGGATGGGGATCAGACCCAACCATCTGACGGTACTGGCCCTAATTTCTGGATTCGCGGCTGCGGGCCTGGTAGTTTACGGTCATGTTCTCTCAGGAGCGATTTTTTTGGCATTAAGCGCAGCATTCGACGCTCTCGACGGGGCGCTTGCCAGAAATGAAGGCATGCGTACAGACTTCGGAGGCTTCCTGGACTCAGTTCTCGACAGGTACGTGGATGTTGCAGTAATCCTCGCTGCAGGAGTGTACTCTGGTTACTTAGTTCTCGCTGCGATAGCCATGGCGGGAGCGCTCCTCGTCAGCTACACGAGGGCAAGAGCGGAACACATAATTGAAAAGTGCGATGTTGGCATTGCCGAGAGGGGAGAGAGGACAATAATACTCCTTGCTGGCCTGCTTACGGGGTACATTTACCAGTCCTTACTCGTGATCGCGGTTTTATCGCACGTAACGGCGATCCACAGAATTTACCACACTTTCTCTCACAGCAGGTAGTAGCTCTCGACACCAGCTATTATCAGAATTGAACCGGCTGCGATGTTTCTGCTAACTCTCTCTACGTTTCTGAACACCATAGCAGTCAGTATGAGTGTGAACAGGGGATATATGCTGAGGAACGGTTCGACGACGCTGACAGGGTCTGATATGAGTGCCCTGTACCTCAGGTAATGCCCCAGTCCGACGAACACCCCCGCGGGAATGAAGTACCTCTCGCCACCCTTCCTGCTGTACCTGAAGAACAGCGGAAAGAGTGCGGTTGATGCGACGTATCCGACTGCGCTGCCGAAAACAGGGTCTGGGTGTACCTGCATACCCGCCTTGACGATTCCAGAGGAAAGCGCAGTAATCAGACCGGTGAAGAGAGCGAGAGCAACGCCCCTCCAGTCCCCCGCACCCTCCGGAGAGGAGATCAGGTAGATCCCCGTGAATATCAGGACTGACATGAGAATTACGTTGATTCCGACCTTTTCTCCCATGGCTGCACCTATCACAACCGCGAAGAAGACGCGCGTGGCTGAAAGACTTCCGGCGGAGTTTGCTCCGATTCTGCTTATCGCGTTGTAAAATGCGGTTCTCGCGAGCAGGAAGTGCATCAATCCTGCTGCGACCATCAGAACCAGGAACTTCGGGTCGAACTGTACCCTTCCAATCGAGAGGACAGAGAAAATCGCGGAGGTCGTTAGCAGGCTCACAAACGCACCGTAATTCGCGTCACCGTACTCCACTCCCTTTTTTATGAATATCTGATGCAGGCTGAAGAAAAGTGCGATCAAAATCAGGTCGATCATTCTTTCATCGCTGTTATCAGCTTCACATTTATTACTCCCTTAGTCGAGGAAATCCTGTCCACGAGCTTCTTTATCGTGCTCATCTCTCCTCTCACCAGTATCATCTCGAGGCACATCTCTTTGTTCAGGTGGATGTGGAGCGTGGTGGTTATGACGTCGTGGAAGTCGTGCTGAAGGCTTATGATGGCATCGTTCACCCCCCTCACGCTGTGGCTGTAGAGCACATTCACCACGCCGACGACCTCACCTTCCTCCCTCTCCATCCACTTGTATTCGAGGATGTAGTTTCTGATCGCATCTCTGATCGCTTCACTTCTTGATGAGTAACCTCTGTTCAGAATTATCGAGTCGAACTCCTCGAGCAGGTTTTTGGGAAGGCTTACACCGATTCTGGTAACGTGCTCGTCCATGAAAATAGGATAAAATGGCAATATAAAAAACTAACCTAATTCTTGTTGTTCCCAACTTCCCGGGACGTCACGCCTTCCTGTACGCGTCGAGAACTGCGCTGACGATTTTGTCCCTCGCTTCTCTGCTTGTTGGGTGGAATACATCCTGGTAGCTACCATCCTTCGCCTTTCTGCTCGGCATGCTGACCCAGAGCCCGTTCTCGTTTTCGAGAACCTTGAGGCCCTTCACAACAAATTCTCCGTCAAGGCTCACGGATGCATACGCCTTGACGGCGCCCTCACCCTTCGACTTGTATATTCTCACTTCTGTAATTTCCACCAACTTCAACTCCTCCTGTCTGTCTGTTCCCCTGCCTTGGATCGGGGATTATTTAAAACTTTTGCCCTCCTGTTCACGAGCTCAATCAGGTCCACGACCTCCATATCTCCATCGCTTGCCTGCTTGAGGTGAAGCTTGCAGAACGGGCAGCAGGACACGAGGTACCTTGCCCCAGTCTCTTTTGCTTCTTCAATCCTCCTCTTTCCGATGTCCATCGCGAGTTCCTTGAACTGGGACTTCACCCCGCCACCTGCACCGCAGCAGAGTGCGCTCTCTCTGCTGTGTTCCATCTCCACAAGCTCCGTTCCCATTTTCTCCAGAACCACCCTGGGTTCCTCGTATACCCCCATGTGCCTTCCGAGGTGGCAGGGATCGTGATAAGTGACCCTCTCATTCCACTGCTCGAACTCGACCCTCCCCTCCTCCACGAGATGGTGGATCAGCTGTGAGGTGTGTATGACCTCAAAATCCCACTCAAGGCCCAGCTCTTCGGCAATCTCCGGGTAGTCCTTGGCTATCGTCCTGAAGCACCCGGAGCAGGTGGTGAGAATCCTCTTCACGCCTCTCCTCCTCCACTCCTCGTAGTTCTTCAGGAAAAACTCCCTGGCCACGTCTCTCTGCCCCGTTCTCAGGAACGGGGAGCCGCAGCAGTATTCCCTGTCTCCTGCGTATGTGTACTCGATTCCGGCCTTGTTGAGGAACTCGACCGTGCTTCTGGCAAGCTCGTGCATTCTGTAGCTTGCGGTGCATCCAGCGAAGTAAATGGTTTCTGCTCTCTCTGCGAACTCGAAACCCTCGGCCCACTTGCTCCTCTCACCTCTCTTCTCCCCGTAGGGGTTTCCGTTCTTCTCGGCCACCTCCCTCAGCTTCTTGTGGACTGGTAGCGGAGCTTTTCCAGCTTCAACGAACTCGGCCCTCGCCTTTTCCCAGATCTCTATGAGCGGGATGGACGTCTGGCAGACTACCTCGCATGCTCCGCACGTCGTGCACTTGTAGAAGTCCTCAACCGCGGTGGAGTCGGGCTCGATCTCTCCTTTGACTATCCCCTTCAGCAGGTACATCCTTCCCCTGGGAGAAACGTTCTCCCAGCCCACGGTCTGGAATACCGGACACACCCTGCAGTAGTGGCACTGCACGCACACGAAAGCCTCGTTCTCCACGAGCTCGCTCGAGATCTTCATGCGAGCACCTCCGCGAACCTCATCAGAAACGGGAGGAGGCCAGATGGGAACACCTTGCCGGGGTTGAGGAGGTTGTGCGGATCCACACTCTGCTTGAACCTCGCGAGCTCATCGTAATTCTCGAAGAAACTGCTCGACTCCTTGCTCAGGTACAGTCCGGTCGAGTAACCTCTCCCTCCAAGCCTCTTGGCTATCTTCAGAGCTTTAAGGCTCTTCTTCCACGCGAGTGCGTAGCTGAATCGCCTCTCGTCTGCAGGCAGGAATGAGAGAACGGAGCACTCATTTCTTGAGAACCACACCTCGCTGCCCATTTTCAAACCCGACACCTTTCTGATGTACTCTGGTAGAGATCTCCAGCTGACAACGACTTCTGCCGGAACGATCCCTGGTCCGAGCCTCTTTATCTTCATGGGGTAGAACCTGCTCTCCCATATTTCCTCTCCGAGCGAGTCGTCACCGTCCATCTTCTCTTCCGTAACAACAACGACCGTGTCCTTCTCGGGAATCTGATGGTCGAAGACCCTGTTCTTCATCTCTATGTACCTCCTGTCGAGGTAGAGTGCGGCGTAATGGTCTCCCGAGTGGACGAGCTCGACTGCTTTCTCGGGCGAAACGTGAAACGCGTAGCAGTTGAGCTCCCCGTATTCCTTAACCCTCACCCACGCTCGGGTTATCAGGCCAGTCGTTCCCTCGAGTCCGGCGTAGTATTTCACGTCCTCCGTTTCTCTTATCCCGCTGAAGTCTGCCACCCTGAGCCTGACCACGTTGTCTGATATGCCGCCGTATTTCAGACTTCCAACGCCGTACCCGCCCTGGGCGATCCACCCTCCCACGGTGGATGACGGCGCGCTTGTGGGGTACACCCTCAGAGAAAGGCCTTTCCTGTTCAGCACCTCCTCTATGTCCCACCACACCGCTCCCGGCTCTGCAATCAGCACCTTTCTGTCCTCGTCAACCTCGAACCCGTTCATTCGCGTGAAATCCACAACGTATCCGCCGTTTACAGGAACTGCACCACCGTAACCAGATGTCGCGGCACCCCGGGGCACTATTGCCTTCCCATCTCTTTCGGCAGCCTTCAGGATTTGAATTACCTCTTCCTCATTCCTCGGCTGAAACACACCATCGGCAAGCCTGAAAAGTCTGGAGATAAGTGGTGGAGAGGAGATGTCGTGTGAGTACAGGTACCTGGTCGTCAGGTCATCCCTGTGTGGTATGTTCTGGAGCATGAGGTCATTTTGTCCGGAAAAATTATTAAGAGTTTTGAGGGTTTCGCGAGAGTCACATTAACGAGACTGGTATCTCTATCACCGGCTCCCCGTCCTTGAATATCGTTATGTCTCCACCACTGCTCGACACGACGATTGCAACGCTTCTTGTGCTCTTGGTTATCGATGCGCAGGCTATGTGTCGCCCCCCCAGTCCGTACTTGAGCACGATCTCACCTTCAATGTCGAGATACCTTCCTGCGGAGACGATGTATCCCTCCGAGTCGATCACGAAAACGCCGTCGAGCTGCGCGAACTCCCTGACGCTTTCCCAGTTATCTGGGTCTTTTATGTCTCTCTTCTCCTTAGGATGCCCCTCGTACGGGTTCAGTATTGCCTGTCTTGACTTCTTGAGCACATTGTTCGCATCTCCAATCACGAAAGCCGTTCCGATGCTCTTTCCCTCTCTTCCCTTGTAGGCTATGGACAGCGCCACGGCGAGAGTTGCCCTGAGTGCTTCTGGATTCACGTACTCTGAGCACTCCTTGAGCACCCTGCTGAGCCTGCTCTCACCGTCTATCATGAACACCCCCTTGAGGTTGGGGAGGTAAACGCAGACGATGGCTTTTCCTTCAACACCGGAAACCTCGAGATACGCCTCAACGAACTCCGATATTCCGGGGATAGACATGATGCTCTCGGTGAGACCGCACGACCCGGTTATTGCGAACGTGTTCTTGACTGTTTCAATGTAGCTTCTCGGAGCCTTTATGACCTCGAGATCATCAAACTCGATATCCACATCTGATACGAGTATGACCCTTTTGATGCCGTACTTTTCGGCAAGAGCCGTAACGAAGTCAATCATGAAGTTTATCATGGTCACAATTTATGTAAAGAGGAATTAAATATTTTTGGGGAATTAATAAAACCCCGGGTAAATACCCTACAGCTC
>NZ_JBPLZQ010000066.1:0-8635 GCF_054018175.1 Geoglobus sp. | reverse complement strand
TTTTTAAGACGCCCCTGGATTATGTGCCTCTTTCCAGCTCACCAGCGTGATCCTTCATCTCCTCGTATATCCGGACCATTCTGTCAAGAAACCACATCTTGCTGAGATACACCCAGAAAACTCCTGCGATGGTCATCCAGACGTCGAGCAGGTACATCCCCACTATGAGAAAGACTCCGCCGGCAGCCTGCAAAAACGTCAGTACCCTAATGACCCTGTGGTGGTGATCAGATACCGGAAACCTGTCTCTGTTTGCCCAGAAATACTCGCCAGCCACGCACTTCGACCACCAGCTGTCAATCTTCGTCTGTTTTGCGAAAAGGGTTGGATTTATCATAGACCAGGCGACAACCACCCCAACAAAAATCAGGGAATACCAGCCGAGCCAGACCCTCGACCAGACCGCAAGTACCAAAGGTGGCAATGTTGTGAACCTCGTAATCACGCTCCAGGGATTTGCATGCCTCATCCAGTCCTCCGGGCTTTCAAGCCCAAAACGTTTAGCTATTGCCCTCTCCATGGACACTGTTTTCCCACCTCAAGGAAGATTGTCAAGAGGGGTTTTTCACTCCCCCATCCCCTCGTTTAATCTGCTGAGTCCCTCAATCTCCACTTCAGTCAACTCATCCTCAGGAGTTCGGAGATTCGGTCAGGCTTCCCCTCCGTCTCACAGCTCCATCCAGTAACCCGGAATCCATGATTGCGACACACGCTCGCAAATATAATGGGGTTAGCAAGGTAGACTACTGGTTCTGGAAAATAAAAAGGTTTCTCAGTCAAATCCCGAAAAACCTCTCCGCATTCTTCCCAACAACCCTCTCGTTCCCGCATGCATCGTACAGCCTCTTCACTGCAAGCATGTCCGACTCGCTGAAACCGGTGTCGCTGTTGGCAATCAGCCTCTCATCTCCGAACTCCTCAATTATCCTTACAGCCTCATCCACGGTGAGCTTTCCGGGCTGCACGGTTATTCCGGCCCAGTATCCCTTTTCAAGCACAGCTTTCACAGTCCCGACGGAGTTGTGGTCTATCAGGGCAAGCTCCTCAGGGAAGGATACATCTTCAAGAATTTGCAGGGTTTTCTCGAGAATCGCCTCCTTGTTCTTTCTGGGAGTGTGGATTACTGCCGGGATGTCGAGTTTCTTCGCAAGCTGTAACTGGGCTTTCAGAACCTCCTTTTCTTCATCACTGCCGTCTTCAAGTCCTATCTCACCAATAGCGACATATCCAGAATAGCTCTCGATGAACTCGAGGACTCTTTCCCATCCTGGAGGGATACACCTCGGATGAATTCCCACCGCAGAATGAATCTCCATTCCTGCCTTCTTTCCCCTCTCAGGTTCAAATTCCGTCAGTTTTCTTGCGAGATCCATCAGGGTTTCGGGAAATTCAGGCTGTATCGGATAGAAGGCGCAGGTTATGGCCTTCTTTATCCCGTTCCCGGCCATGTGTTTCAAATCCTCAACACTCCTGCCCTCAGAATGGATGTGAGTATCTACGAGAATCATGAACATTACCTGTCCCGCACAAATAAAAATCATGCTGTTTCTGCAATACAGGTCATGGCGAAAGAGCCGGGGTGTTAACTGGGGTTCATTCACTGGCAATCTGCTCAATCACGATTCTTGCTTTCTTCAAGAACTCCTCGGCATCGTGTACCACCTGCTCGGCCATCTCTTTGCTCAATTTCAGCCCGCCTTCATAATCTGCATCCATTCTGATGTCAAATGCAAGTTTGTACGCTTCAGCATAGGTTTCTTCGAGATAGCCTTTGTTGACAAATTCGACACCGAGCATTCTCAAAACGCCAACGTGTCTTTTTGGAGAGATGTTTTTCGCGAGTAACATGGCTTTTGCAGCATGGAACATGGCATAATAAGCTCTTGAAGCTGCACCCCGATAATATTCACTGGATAGGAGTAATTTTGCCTCTTCCAAGCATTCTTCAGCCATAGAAATCTGCTCAGCAATCTCATCATGCAATTTCCACACCTTCCCTCAGGATGTTTCTGTAAAAGGAGAATGATTTTCTGCTCATTACCTCCTCCTCTGTTCTAACCATTGCGGATATTACCTCCCCGTATTTCAAAAGAATGTGTGAGGTTATTTTTGAGATATCCTCAAGTCTTACATCACCTACAACCAGCACATCAATGTCACTTTCATCGGTAAAATCGCCCCTCGCAACAGAACCAAATAAGATTACCTTCGCTATACTTTCACCAAATGACTCTCTAAGAATCTTGATAAATTCGCTAATTGCCTCTCTCTTGCTTTCAGGCAATTCACTTAATTCTACCCTCATTCAGTTCAATATACTCCCTAATCTTTTTAATGGTTTTTGCAGGCCAGTATTTTTGCAATATTTCAATAAAAAATAAGTTATTTGAGAATCGCTCCCTCATCAGCACCGCTCACGAGCTTGGAGTATTTTGCCAGGTATCCTCTGTGCTTTATCTCTCTCGGCTTCCACCTCTCCTTCCTCTCCGTAAGCTCGTCCTCGCTCAGCCTGACATTCAGCTTCCTTTCAGGAATGTTGATCTCAATCACATCTCCGTCCTCAATCAGCGCGATGTTTCCTCCAGCCAATGCTTCGGGGGAGATGTGGCCTATTGCCGGTCCTCTCGTTGCACCGCTGAACCTGCCGTCTGTTATGAGCGCAACCCTCTGCAGGCCCATTCCGGCTATTGCTGCTGTAGGCAGGAGCATCTCAGGCATTCCCGCAGCTTTCGGCCCCATGTACCTTATCACGACAACCTGCCCCTCCTGAATCTCGCCTGCCAGAATAGCATCAAGAGCAAGCTTTTCAGAGTCAAAGACCCTTGCCTCACCCTCGAAGACCCTCATATCCTCCTCAACAGCAGCAGCCTTCACAACTGCCCCTCTCTCTGCGATATTGCCCTTCAGAATCGCTATTCCACCTTCTCTGCTGTACGGGTTGGACGGCTCCCTTATTATGTCCACCCCTCTTCTGACAGCAAGCTCTGCAATCTCGTGGATTCTCAGTCCACCAACGGTTAGCTCGTTGTGGAAGTACTGCCTGGCTTTCCTGAAGATCATGGGTACACCTCCGCTTTCATCGAGATCAACAACCACATCCCTGCTCGCCGGGTCGAGTTTTACTAAGTGAGGGGTCTTCCTGCTTATCTCCTCGAACACGTCAAGGCTCAGCTTTATCCCTGCTTCCCTCGCAATTGCAGGCAGATGCAACACTGTGTTTGTTGAACCACCAATCATCATGTCCATAGTTACAGCATTCTCGAAGCTTCTCTCCGTCACGATGTCTGAAGGCTTCAGGTTCTGCCTGACCAGCTCAACTACCCTCTTGCCAGCCTCTTTTGCTATTCTGAGCTTTCTCGAAGAGCCGCATGGTGATGTGGAGGTGTAGGGCAGGCTCAGGCCAAGAGTTTCAGTGAGAATCTGCATGGTGTTTGCGGTGTAAAGCCCCTGACAGCTTCCGCACGATGGTGCGCAGAAGTTCTCGTAAAGCTTCAGTCCCTCGTCGTCGAGCTGTCCTGCCTTGTAAAGACCTGCAGCCTCGAAAGCGTCCTTTATCGTAACCCTCTCACCGTAAACCCTCTCAGCTATCATTGGACCGCCTGTTACGGCTATGGCAGGAATGTCGAGCCTGAGCATTGCCATGAGCATTCCCGGCACGATTTTGTCGCAGCTGCCAACAACCACCAGACCATCAAATCTGTGCGCCTCAACCATGACCTCTATGGAGTCTGCTATGACCTCCCTGGAAGGTAAAGCGTAGCTCATTCCAACATGACCCATCGCTATGCCGTCACAAACTCCAATAACTCCGAACTCAAATGGAACTCCGCCTGCGGCAATTATGCCCTGCTTCACATACTCAGTTATTCTGTCAAGGGCCATGTGGCCAGGAACAACTGTATTGTAGGCGTTGGCTATCCCGATGAATGGTTTATCAAAATCGTCATCTGTCAGACCTAAAGCCCTTAAAAGCGCTCTGTGGGCTACCCTATCAACACCCTTCTTGACCGTGTCGCTTCGCATGACATGAAGTGGCAAGGGGCATATTTTAACCTTCCCGTCCGGGAAAGTCCGGGAGTATGTTCGGTGCCGGCATACCGTCAGCTCAATCTGCGAAAAACTGTTTGATTATAAACTATCCTTTATTTTTCTGATTAATGTTGTTGAGTATCAAAAAATTTTTAAATATAATAGAGATAAAAATGCCACAATGACCCTTAAATGTCCGAACTGCGGGGCAGACCTGCCCTCATGGTGGAAACTGGCATCTCAGCTCAGACATTTTCGCATTTTCGAGTGTCCGAATTGTAAGGCAGTGGTGGAGGCAAGAATAAGGCATGAAGGTCTGCACAGGTATGTGGTTACAGCTCTGTTTCTGATTCTGGCCGGCTGGGTATTTCTTCTCGAAATTTCCAGAAATCCCGTGCCAATGGCCGATAGAATACATGCTTTAAACTTTATGGAAGATCTGAGCAACCCGGAAAAATACACACCGCCATTTGTTCTCGCTATCCTGATTCTCTGGTATTCTGCAAGGTTTGGTAACTACACCCTCGAAATTGCCGATTCGAGCGCCGAAAAAAGGAGAGTGTCCTTCATACTGCTCCTCGTCTTATTTGTTCCGACAGTCGCATTTGTTACAGCAGTTGGACTGTATGTCTATCTTGCCGAGGGGATGAACTGGTTTACCGCGTTTGTGGTCTTACTCGATGTGGCCATAATTACCAGTCTGAAAAGAGAGCGTGGAAGGGTGAAGAGGCTGGAAAGAGAAAATCGCCCATAGCCCGGGTAATTATCACCGGGTAAAAACAACTCTGACATAATCCGCAGAACTTAGGGAGAATCAATATACAATCATCTAACAGTATCAAATATGATGAAAATGCCTCAAGGCAATTTGGATGTGTGAAACATGTCGGTAAAAGGTTTTGCGGGTCTGGCCATAATGCTGGGCCTCGTTCTGTTTGCCGCAGCCATTTCAGGCTGTGCTGATCAGGGAGAGGTGAAACAGCCTGCTCCCACTCCGGAGGAAAAAGAGACCCTCCCGGAAAAAAGTGGTACTGTCGAAAAGGAAGCCAGCGTGACAGAAACCGGGACAGCTGATTTTGCTGAAACCATCAGGACATACGATGCTGAGGTCAGAGAAGCTGAGAAAGCCTTATCGGATATGGGATATGAGCTGAGTGGTGAGGAGACAAACCTGTGGGACAGGAAAGTGGATGAGCTCGTTAACAGCGCGAGCGATGCAGATCAAGAACTGCGGGAAAGCCTGCTCAGAGAAGCCGTCAGCCTGAAATACTACGAAGTTCAGAATCTGAGAAGTCTTGTGGCTGTTGCCAGAATCGAGAAAACCTACTGGGATATGGCAGTTGACGGGAAGAACATATCTTCATTCTACAGCCCGGATGGCAGGTTCTTCTACGGGTCAGGGAAGAGCATCGAAAACATCAGCGCCAGCCAGATGGTGAAGAAAATGAACGCAATCAGAAGTCTTGAGTTTCAGAGCCTCGAAATATACCACTTCGGAACAGGAAGCACCCTGAAGGTGATTAGAGAAGGTGGAAGAACTGTTGGCGCGGGACAGATCAGTGATGCTGTTTCGATAACTGTCGGAGCCAAAAACGGTGTCAGACTTAACTTCAGCTCGGAGAGCCTGCCAGCTCTGAGACTTGTTGACCCCCAAAGCGGAGAAACTGTCATGAAGGTTGCTCCTGACATGAATGGAAATTACGTAATTCCCCCGGTAAATACAACACTGCTCGGTGTGGTTGACGATGTTGATCTGGACAAGCTTAAGGAGTTGTGCAAGCCCCTGCCTCCAGATACCGTGGTTCTTCAGCCAATGCCGGAAGAGCCTGACGAACTCGTTATCTGCCCATCTCCCCAGATAGCTCCCTTCGTGTTTGAGCCCACAGATGATGGCATTTATCCAACACCGATTGACAGCATCTACCTCATGCCAGGAGAGTATAAAATTACTGCGCTCACCATGAATGCTGACCTGAAAGAACTTGCGGAGCAGCTTGTGAACATTAACGTGAGGGTTGGTGGAGACGCAGTTTCCACAAACTCGCCGAAAAAGGCACTTGACGCATTTCAGTCTGCGATTGCAAAGTCAATCTCGGCCGAGTTCAAAACACCCCGTGAAGCAGGCCTGCCTGGGTCTCAGGAACTGCCAGCCCCGGATGGAGTTCAGGTTATTCAGGAGGATTCCAGCCTGTCGGTGAAAGTGTATGTGATTTCCGACACGCACGGAAACGTTCTGATAGCCATTGGAGATCCGGGAGTCAAGCAGGGCACAAAGAAGCCCAGCTCCAGCAGAGTTGCTTCGGACTACTTGGACAGAGTGTTCCTTGAAGTTTTCACCGCAAGAAACAGCACAACTGGTGAAGAGGTGAAGGTGGTGTCGTTCAAGATACTCGGCATTGACGGGAAGTTCGACTACAGAACCACAGAAACTGCGAGGGCCAAGGACATAAGGATGACAGTGCTTCCACTCGAAAACACGACAGGTAAGAGCTGACGGCATTCAGAACCCCAATTTTTTCGACGCCGATCAGCGGTTTCCGACGTGAAACTTTAAATAGTAATTATCCACAATTTCTTTCAGGTGAGTGTCATGGGACTTATGGAGAAGCTCTTTGGCAAGCAGGAAAGGGTGAATGTGGACGAATACGAGGAACTCGACCTTAGTGAATTCGAGGCCGAACTCGAGGGTGATGGAGAAACATACATAAAGGTCGCGGAGATCACGAGCCTCAACGAGATTCCGGAAGTTAGACGGCAGGTTTACGATGGAAACATTGTGATCGCAGACGTGGCATTCCTCAAGCACGATAAGCTCACGCTCGACAGGGTTCTCAAGGACCTGAGACAGCTCGCAGAGGATGTCCACGGAGACATAGTGGGTCTCGGAGAAGATTACGTGATAATAACGCCAATGGGAATCAAAATCGACAGAAACAAGATCAGAGGAACCAGAAGATGATTCCCTGCCCGGTTTGCGGCGAGGAGCTCAGAGTGGTCACCGCAACCTACGACACACCCTATTTTGGCAAGCTCCTGATAACCTCTGTGAGCTGCGAGTGCGGCTTCAGGCATTCGGACTCGTTTGTCGCCGAGATCAAGGACCCGGTCAGGTTCACCATAGAGGTGAACGAGAACACACTATTTTCTAAGGTCGTCAGGTCAACATCGGGGACGATAAGAATTCCAGAGCTGGGGCTTGCAATGGAACCCGGACCTGCAAGCCAGGGGTTCATCACCAACATAGAGGGCGTGCTGATGAGGTTCGGGGACATAGTGGAAATGGCGAAGAGGTGGAACTCCGACGATGAGGATGCGGTGAGGAGGTGTGAGTTCATACTGGAGAAGCTGAGGCTCGCGATAGAGGGGAAGGAAAGGCTCACATTAGTTGTCGAGGATCCTCACGGAAACAGCATGATAATCGACGATCGCGCGTTTATGGAGAAGATGAGCGAATTGGAGGCGAAAAGTCTCAAAACCGGACTGACCATAGTCGATATAACCGGGGAGGACTACCTCAGAGAGGTCGTGAAAAATTCAGGTGCCGGTGGGAAAGAGCCCGATGTGACATAGGTTGCACTTTTTCTCATCCACCACCGGCCTGTGCTCTGGTTTCTCGTGACACGACACGCAGTCTATCTTGAATCTGTTGACGTGAATGCTGTGCATCTGAAGGTCGGGAACTGACCTGTTACCTACATCGGTTATGTGACACTTCTTGCAGTTGAGGGTCATGTTCCCGTAAAACCTGATCGTGTTCTTGTGGCAGAACTCGCACTTGATGTCTCTTTTCAGGTGAGAGGTGTGGTAGAACGTGACGTTCTTGAAGTAAATCTTGTCTGATGGATTCTTGTGGCAGGACGGACATCCGGTGACAGGAATTCCCTCAGGAGTCTTGTAGAAGTGACACACGAAGCAGGTGGTGTCCTTGACTGCGATGTGGCTGCCGATCACAATTTCCCTGTGGCAGCTCACGCACTCGAGCTTGAGAAAACCTCTCTTGTAGCCGTCCAGGTGGTTGCGGTGACTGAACGAGAGGTTCTTGTACTTGAGAGTCCCGACCTGAGTGATGTTCCCGTGACACTGCAAACAGTTGCTGGAGGATATGTTGGCCGGAAGGTTCACGTAGGGGGGCTGCTTTGCCGTGAGCACTGAAAGGGAGTGGTAAGCCCCCTTCAGAAAGTCGACAGGGTTGCTGCCATAGTGACACACGTAGCACTTAATCCCTCTGTGAGTTGACTCCTCCCAGCTGTGGAAGTAGTACTCCATCTGGTGACAGGTTGTACAGAGACTGGGATCGCTTGCGTACTCAATTCCGACGAGCACGACGTTTCCGAGAATGAATGCTCCTATCAAAAAAAGAGATATGATCAGCTCGGGGGGTCTCTTCTTCACCTCCACGAGCCTGCCCCTGACTTTCCTGAATTCCTTCCCGCACACCTCGCACCGGTATTCTTCCCCCTCGTTTTCCGACTGACAGAATGGACACGTCCATTTCATAGCTCCGCCCTGATCCTTTTTTGGTAGGGTGGGAAGATAAATGCTACTATCGGGAGCATGACGAGTGGCGCTGCAAGCACTGCAAGGGCCGCTACCAGCCCCTCCTTAC
>NZ_JBPLZQ010000065.1:0-7190 GCF_054018175.1 Geoglobus sp. | reverse complement strand
TGGTCAGAATGTGCGGTGACGCAATCATTAGCGTGCCCACCTCCATCATCACTATGATTGTTACAATACAAAAATTTTGTCATTTTACTTATGACGACTTTAAAAAATAAACAATAAATACAATTCGATAAAAAGATCAAATACCACCGACATTGAGCAGAGACGTGATCGCAAGCTGGCTGACGTAACCGCTAATGGCTGCCACCCACATCATGCCAACGGTGTGAACAAGACCGGCCATGATTCTCCCGCCGTCCATGATCTTTATTGCAAAAGTGGAGAGAATCGCGTGGAGGAGCATGAGCAGCGTAATCAGGTTGGAAACGAACGTGAGGTCTTCCTCAGGAACAGTGTGCAGTATGTTTCCGACGAAATCGGAGGGAATCTGAAGATTCGAGTAAAGCGCGTTCATTGACTCGACAACCCCGAAAGATATGTAGAGGGCGAAGGATATGCCGATTATGACTCCGTAGGCAATTCCCACGAACGAGCCTGTGGTTTGAGCCCTCCTCTTCCTCAGGTTGTTAATGGTTATGAAGTTGCTCGCAACAATCTCGGCAACATCTATCGGCTCCGCTCCAAGAGATATGGCCTCGACAAACATGTCGGTGAAGCGGTATATCAGGTTGCTGTTCGTTGCGATGGCGAACTTCTCCCACGCCCTTCTCTTGTTTATCCTCGAGTTCAGTCTCCTGTAAAGGGCGCGGATGTCTTCGGTGAGCGCGCCGAAGTCGTGGGTCGTGAGGTACTTGAGACTCTCGAGAACGTTTCCACCCCTTGCTGAGGCGGAGGCTCCGAGGCTCATTATGAAGGACGGGGCGTTCCTGTCCTTCTCCATTATCAGCTTTTCCTCCTTTCTCGCAGCGTAACCCGGTATCAGCAGGGGAAGGATTGAGATTGCCATGACAAACGTAAACGGGATGTCGATGAGGTGGTACACGTAATTCGCAAAGAGCAGCACCGTGAAAGCGGCGAGAAAGAGCACCATCGAAACGGCAAAGAGCCTGTAGAGCCTTCTGTCGACGATCGTGTACTCCCCGGAAGTCTGCCAGAGCGGATCTTCAGGAACAACCGCTTTCAGGTATACCATCACTCCGATCTCGGCGATTATGAAGAATATCATTATCAGATAGAGCGTGAACCTTATGCTTATGCCAGTGAGGAACGGCATTATTATGGCAAAAGCCGCGAAGAAGCTGAGGGACAGGATTATGGAAACGTAAATCTCCTTGAAGATGTCGATGCTGTACATCCTCCCGTTGTAGAGCGTGACGAAAGCCTCCATCACGACCTTCTGCTCCCTCTTTATGAACTCCTTGAAGTCCTCTCCGCTGTCGAGCTCGTGAGCCATTCTGTCCAGGAAGTCCGAGAAGATCTTGCTGGGGGTCCTCTTGGAGATGAACCTGCACGCCTGGGCAAGATTTCTCCTCCACTTGTCCATCAGAAGGAAGATTTTCCTCGTCTATTCAGCGAGAGCCTTGTACTCCTTCCTCTCAGAGAGAATCTTCATGAGCTCCTTCCTGTCAATCTCAGATGTCGAGAGGGCACCCATGTGTGTGATGTAGAAGTGGATGTTGCTGTCTATCTCGTTCTTCATTCTAACTTCAACCATCTTTATGTAGAGTATCGCAGGAAGGAGCAGGAAAAGCGGGACGAGAAGCAGCAGCACCCTGAACATCCCGAGAAACTCAAGCACGGGGTAAAGGAAGAAGTAAATCACGAGGAAGAGAACGAGGGCTCCCACTAAGGACGGCAGGAGTATGAATTTCATGTACCTCTCGACGTTTATTCCCAGGTGCCTCACGTTCATGACCATCACAGCCTGAATGGAAGGCCCTCTATCCCCTTCTTGTAGAAGTTCCAGATCACCTTCACAACCTCGTAGTAGTCGAATATCTTCTCCTCGACCATTCTGCTGAGGATCCTGGCCCTCAGCTCGAGCTCGTTGTAGATTTCTCTCGGATCCTCGTAGCCAGCGGTCTGGGCTATCTTGTTCTCCAGGATGTAGCTGTTGTACAGCCCCCTGAAGATGTGCTCGTCATTCACGCTGTCCCACTCGAAAACCGACCTCGTAACAACACCTCCTATCTCCTCGTAGTATCCCTCTATCTCCTCAACAACCAGACACCTCCTCAAAAACTGCCCCTTCCTGTAAACCGCCTGCTGGATGAGTGCAACGTTCAGGTTGTCGATGAAGGTGATGGGCACGTTTATGGGGTCGCCGGTCAAACGCTGGATGAGCTTCTTCACGCTTCCTGCATGAAATGTGGCGAGGACAGGGTGACCGGTCTGCATGGCCTGAAATGCGATGGAACCCTCCTTACCCCTGATCTCACCGACTATGATGTAGTTGGGTCTGCTTCTCAGTGCTGCTCTCAGCAAATCGAACAGGTCGACCTTTCCAGCTTCACCCCTCTCCCTCGTGTTGAGCTGCTGCCAGACCGCGTGCGGAACCTGAACTTCCGGAGTATCCTCTGCCGTGTAAATCTTGGAGTCAGGTTTGATGAACGGGATCATGGCATTCAGGGTGGTGGTTTTACCGCTCGCAGTCTCTCCGCTCACCCATATGCTCATCCCGTACTCTAAGCAGAGCCAGAGATACGCGGCAACTTCCGCGCTCAGCGTTCCCCAGTTTATGAGCTGCGTTATGCTTATCGGAACGGCCGTGAACTTTCTGATTGTGAAGGACGGCCCCTTCAGGCTGACGTCCGTTGAGTATATGATGTTGATTCTGCTGCAATCAGGAAGGGAGCCGTCGACGATCGGATCCTTCTCGCTGACAGGCCTTCCCATCCTCTCTCCGAGGTTCTTCAGGAACTCCGCCATTTTTATGTCGTCTCCGAAGTCGATGTTCGTCGGCATCATGTCGAATATCTTGTGAACGACGTGCGTGTTTCTCGGCCCAATCACGTGGATGTCCTCGATGTAGGGGTCCCTTATCAGGGGCTCGAGGGGGCCCGTGCCAACGACCTCACGCTTAATCAGGTAGCGAAAGTTGTAGGCCTCCTCCCTCGTAAGCGGGATCTTGGAGAATGACAGGGAAAACCTGCTTTTCTTTTTGTACTCCTTCCTGACAGAGGTTGTTTCAACCACCTTGTCGAACAGCCTGTCTATGAGTTTCTCCATCTCCTCGTCAGTTTCGGGTGGAGGTTCGTACGGAGCGAGCTCGAGCATTGCATCAAGGACCGCGTTGAACTTGTCCTCCTCATCCCTCCTAAGCCTCGGCTCTATGGCTATGTAGTGCTTCTTTCCCTCCCTGTCGGTGTATATGTGGATGAAAACTGGGTCACCGACGGGGTAGATTATGTTCGGCCTCGGGAGAGACTTCATCTCCCTCGTGAGCTGCACGACAAAGGTCGGTATGGTGCCCTCTCTCCTCTTGAATGAGTCGAGATACCTCCTGAGGTGCGGATTCCTCTTCACCGCGACGTCAAGCCTGTCGCTCACAACGGCTTTCATGGCTCCGCCACCGCTGCGATCTCGACCACCAGTCCAATCCCCGGCTCGACCCTGAAGGCAATCTGCTTCTGGTACTGCCCGGGAGCGAGGTTGTACTTCCTGATGGTCATCATGTTCTTGACGTCAGTTCCGAACTTCCTCAGCGAGCACTCCGCGAGGAATGTGGAGGCCGCCTCGAGCTCAAGCAGGGAATCATCGTCAATCTCGCCGGGAAGTATCGTGGCGATGACGGACCTTCCGGTGGCAGAAATTCTCTTCAGAAATGCCATCAGCTCTATGGCAGACTCTGGATTGAGGTCGAACTTCACGAGAGATGAGAGTGAGTCAATGAATATGACGTCCGCATCAAATACGTGTTTTGCGGAAATGAGCCTGTTAACGTAATCCTGCCTCTTTCTCGGGAGGCTGATGAGTGGGTAAACGGGAAAGAACTTCAGCCTTCCGGCTATAATTTCCTTCTCAACAGAATAGCCTATACTCGACATCTGCTTTACAAAATCGACGGTCGTAAACTGCGTGGAAAGGTAGGTGACGGTAACACCGTTTTTGATGAGTCCGTACACCATCCTCTGGCAGACTATGCTCTTTCCGCTGCCGCTCTCCCCGTAGATTATGCCGAGCGTTCCCTTGGGTATTCCACCTCCGAGCTTCTTGTGAAACTCGTCGTTGGGTATCTGCACGGGGTAGAGAGATACCATGGCCATCACCCCTGGAACTCGAAGGTCTTCTTCACCCCAACATCGGATATGACCGTGAGCCTCACGTCACCCGTGAGCTGGGGCGTGTAAACGTAGAGCGTCGCGGTCTCTCCCGGCTTTATCGAAACCCGGTCAGACGTGAAGTCTGCGGCAGTTCCGTTTATCAGCACAGTCAGAGTGCTGTTCGTGGTGTACAGCTCTTCCGTACCGGTGTTCTTTATGTAAATCACGTACGCACCAATCGTGGAGTTGTAAACCACCTGAACCGGATCGTTTATTACCTCGAAATCCGTCCCAACGAGCTTCTTGAGGTTTTCACCCTGCTCGTTCGCCTCGATGGCTATCTTCTGAACGGTTATGAACATCATGGCGGACGCCGAGGATGCGATCAGCACTGCGGTTATGAAGATGATCAGGTGCGTCGCAACTTCGCCGAACCCCATGTCAGGTCACCACGTAGGTTGTGTATATGGCGTAGCCATTGTCGGCCACAACCTTAAGCCTGTGGAGCGTCGCGTTACCGCCGGGCAGGTAGTAGGCCCTGATCTCGACCGCAGTTTCAGGGTAGAGCTTTGTCCTGTTGTAGTCGAACCTGTACATTACTCCGTCGACCAGCAGGTCGAACCTGTCCAGGCTGAGGGTCGTTGTTCCGGTGTTTCTGAGCACCACGGTGAGGTTGTGCGATGACGCGGTGGCCTGAACTGCAGTAACGCTCGCGAACTCGAGCCTCGTGTTTGAAACCGCCTCAATTCTCTCCTTTTTTTCCCTCAGCTCTCCCACATACGTTTTGGCGGTGTCGCTCACAACGCTGTAGATTATCCCGAATACCGCGAGGCTGAAGACAAAAATTATTGTGAACGCTGCCGTGGTGCTAAAGCCCATTTATCTCACTGACCCCCTTCTTTATCCTGTATATCTGTCTCTCCACCTCGTGAAGGATCTCCTTGTTCATCCTGCCGGTTTTAAGGGCCTCGATGAACAGCAGGGACATTATGTGGTCCTGGACGTTCATGTAGCCGACGGGTCTCCAGTCCGAGCTCTCGTGGTAGAGCCTGATGCCCTTCGCATACCTGAGGATGTCGAACATCACGCTCTCGGAGATCCAGCCTATGTCCACGTAGTAGTCCAGCACGTCCTCGAGACCGCTGTAACCCACCCTCTCGATCATGTACTCTATCCACTTCAGCAGAAACATCATGGACTTCGTGTTTGCGGGAATTCTGTCCAGATGGACAGAGTCTGACGCAAACGGAATGGCAGGATGAGCATGGACGGGAGCTTTCTCCACCGCTGCCTTTTCACCAGCTCTCACGATCTCGCCTCCGAAACCTCCACTCACAAGGTCCTCAAAACCCCTAACCTCAGCAACATCCTCTTCCATCGCCGAACCGCTCTGCTGCCCGGCTTCCTGCTCGCCTACTGACGCGCCATCGACCTTAGCATCCTGTTCGACAGAGCCGTTTCCCTCGCTCTTCTGCTGGACCAGCTCACCTCTGGCCAGCTTCTCCATGAGCTTCTCCAGCCGGTCTATCTTGCTGTAGAGATCCGCGACATCTATGTCTATCCTGTCCCTCAGCTTCTGCTCGACGTTCTGGACTATCCTCTCCACCTGCTCCTCCGTCACCCTCCTCCCCCTCAGGAGGTCGTAAAGGTCCCTGATCACTATAGAGGGTATCCTCCCCTTGTAGCTCTCGAGCTTGTTTTTCAGCTCCGACTCGGACAGGTACTTGCTCTTCCTGGATTCGCTCTGCCTCTGCTCCTCCTCTTCACTTTCCCCACCACCACTCTGAATCTCGTCGAGGTAGATTACCTTCCTGATGTCATCACTCAACGTTCAACACCTCCCCGTAGAGGACCTCATTCACAACATCCTTAAGGTTGACAGCATTCCTGTAGATCATCCTGATATCCATCTGAAGGTCGAGGATCAGGTCCTCGAGCTCGTCTATCTTCTTCTCGAGCTCGTCGATTCTCTCAAAGCTGAGCTTCGTTGCCTTCGAGCTCCCAACGAAGGGATTTATCTGGGCCGAGACGACCTCGTATAGGGCCATCATGTCCTTCATCGACTCCTCGATCTTCTTCATCTCGTCTCTCAGTCCGTCAATCTCCTTCTTCAGGTTGCTCATGGATATGTCCATCCTCGGCAGTCGATTCTCGATCTCGCTCAGCCTCTCGTTCATCTTCATTATCATGTCGTCTTCCTGCGACTCCTGAGCCTGATCCGCGGAAAGCTCCTCCTCGACAACCCCTTCCTCCTCGAACTCCTCCTCGACCACCTCCTCCTCATCCTCCTTCTTTTTGAGTTTTTTAAATAAATTGAACCCCATAAAAATCACCTCAAAAAAATTGGGGAAAATCGTTGCAGTTACTGGAGCTCGACTATCACCTGCGTGTATGACGGTGGCGTCGTGAACTCGATTATGCCCGGTGCACCGAATTCCGGCCTGACCTCGCCGCTCACTTTCTCTCTGGGTGGAAGCCCTCCAAAGACGCTGTTTGCATCTACGATCAGAATGACTTTATCACCCTGGTTGAGGACTGGGTAGTCTGGACTGAGGGAGCCATCCTCATCTTGGAGCACTATTATCCCGAACTCCTTCGTCGAATCGTGACCGAGGGAAGCGTTGGTAAGATTTGTCCACGCAGTGTTATCAAACAGATTGTCAAGCCCAGTGTCTTTGTAATCTGCAAACGCTTTGGCAGCTGGACTTGTATTGTATGCAAGCGTTACGGTCTTTGTCTCGTTTGACAGTATTACTCTCGCAGCCGCAAGATCTACATCATGACCGCCTGTGTTAACCTCTATGAATATTGCCAGTTTGTCCACAACAGCACTGCTCGTTCTCGGAGATGTTACATTTCCGAGCACCTTAACAACCTTTATACCACTGGCAACCTCCTTGGTAGTTTCCCTTCCCGTTGTCATTGCCTTCTGCTGCAGGAAGCCGACGGTCTGTATCAGCACCGCTGCGCTCACTGCCGCCACCAGAACGATGGCGATGAAGACTATCAGTATTTCAATGCCTATGGCAC
>NZ_JBPLZQ010000064.1:0-25657 GCF_054018175.1 Geoglobus sp. | reverse complement strand
TCCCCTGAGGCAAGGTGGCTCGTCGCTGTTGATGTCCCACGGTCTCGATATTCCCACGTAGCAGTCCCTCCTCTCTTTCCTCTCCCTCAGCTTCCGAATCACTGCATGTAATTGATCCACCCTCACGTCATCCATCTCGCAGTACCTGGCCCTTTCGGCGTAGGTGTACGTTTCTCCCTCCTTCAGTATGCTCTCCCTCACTTCTTTGTCTATTGCCTTGGCGTGTATCACGTAGTCGTGGGCGTACTCTACTCCGTACTTCCTGGTGAATGGCGCTTTATCGTGGATCTGGTTGTCCTCCGGGTTTTTCACCTCGATAAACAGTCTGTGCACGTACCTGCTCTCCTCCTGACCCTCGAACAGCTCGCCCCACTCCGTTCTCTTCACGTCTCCGTGGTAGTAGATGTTTTCTAAGGCGGAATGCCATGCTGAGGACAGGTAGTCCTCAACAATGTGGGTTCCGAGCCTGTGGAATCCGAAAAATTCCGCGTACCTCATTCTCTCCACCCTCTCGAGGTCTCTCTCGTAGATGTGGGGTATGGATATCAGCATTGCAGCGCTTCCCGTTTCGAGCCCGGCCTTTCGGGAAACCTCCTCGAGAATGTGGCTGACGAAGCTGAAGTTGGGTATGAAGTAGCTGACCGCATCGAGGGACCTCACGAAAGCCGTCGCGTGGAGTTTACCGTCCGCATACAGAAGACTTATCTCCGTAATCGCGGGAGGTGTGTCGCAGAGGTGGTCCTTTGGTCTCCAGACCGGTATGGACACTCTTCTCGTGTAGGGGACGTTTTTCAGCTTCTCCACGGCACTCTCCATGCACTCGCCCACCCTCTCGCCGTAACTCTCCCCGCACGCTCTCCACCCGCTTGAGTCCGGCTCGAAATCGGATGCGGGATTTTCAGAAATGACTAGCTGTGGTTTTCCTCTGAGCTCAGATCCGTACTTTGACCTGAACTTCCAGTTTTCGTCCAGTATCTGGGAGATCAGCATTTTCTGAAGCTTCTCGGGGTCTTCTGCAATCAGCATTCAGAACACCTCAATATCCTCTGACCGGAAAAACTTAACATTTACCCGAAAGCCTTATTAACAATTCAGTGTGTCTGGGGAACAGGCGCCGGTGGTGTAGCCTGGCTAACACAGGGGCTTGCCGAGCCCCTGCCCCGGGTTCAAATCCCGGCCGGCGCACTCACCTTTTTGAGAGCTGGGTTCAGGTTAGCACAATTTTCTGGGTTTTTGACGCAATCGTGGGGAAAATGCGGGTAAATGTGGAGATGGTAGAAGCCGTGGGGAGCTTGCCTGAACGTGACAGCATCTAAAAAATGAGTTTCGTTCACACGAGCTTTGCCCTCTGCCTGAACTCGAGCTTCACCTTCAGTTTCTTCTTGGGACCGCTGCACTTCACCTTGACCTCCACGGGCTCGTTGAAGCTGAACGCGATGTCGCCGTCCTGGGTGCTCAGCTTCACGATCCCCTCTCCTTCAACCTGATCAGCGAGCTTTCTGAGGAACTCGGCAAGCTCACTCCTGTTCAGGTGCGCCTCGTACTCAACCTCCTCACCGCTGAACACATCAACCACCGTTCACATGTGGTTCGTGCTATTTAATGAAAATTTCGAAATTTTCGTGCCCCTCAAAAACATTTTTTAACACCCGGCATACCTATGGGGGGCGGTAGGATGAATGGCGTGAGAGTTGGTGTTGAGGAGAAGCTACCCTACTCCAGAGCTGTGGTTCTCGGTTTTCAGCACGTTCTCGCGATGTTTGGCGCTACGATCACGGTTCCCCTCGTCGTCGGCAACGCAATCGGGCTGAGCCAGAAGGACATTGCACTGCTGATACAGGTCGTGCTGCTTGCGATGGGGATTGCGACGATTCTCCAGACGACCATAGGTTCGAGGTACCCGATAGTTCAGGGGTCGAGCTTCGCGTTCATTCCCGGGCTCATAAGCATCGGCAGCTCGAGCGGCCTTGCAGCTGTTGAGGGAGCGCTGATTGCCGGAGGTATTGTTGAGGCGGTTTTCGGCGGTTTCGGCATCGTTGGGAAGCTCAAGAAGCTGTTTTCGCCGGTCGTTACTGGCGTTACGATAATGCTCATAGGCTTCTCTCTCGCCCATGTTGCTGTGAAGTACACGTTCAACTTCTTCGCAGACCCGAGTGGTGAGAGCATACCCAGGGCCGTCGCGATTGCTCTGATAACGTTCTCCGTGACAGTGGTGGTTGCTCTGAAGTCGAGAGGTGCGCTCAGGGCGATGCCGGTCATAGTCGGTGCGGTGGTTGGCTACCTGGTCAGCATACCTCTCGGAATGGCTGACTTCACCCTCGTCAGCGAGCTACCAGCGTTCAACGTTCCAACTCTCCTCCCGTGGGGGACACCGACCTTTGAGGCCTACGCCATAATAACCCTCCTGTTCGCGTTCATGGTGAGCATAATCGAGAGCGTTGGAGACTATCACGCGATTTCCGCGATATCCGAGACTCCGATAACCAACAGGCACATCAACAGGGGAATAATGAGCGAGGGTATCGCGTGTTCGATCGCGGGAATACTGGGAGCATGTGGTACGACGAGCTACTCGGAGAACATAGGCCTCGTTGCCCTCACAAAGGTTGCGAGCAGACAGGTGGTGCAGATTGGCGGACTGATACTCATCGCGATCTCGATGTTTCCGAAGTTCTCTGGAATTCTCGCATCGATCCCCCAGCCGGTTCTCGGCGGTCTGACGATAGCGCTTTACGGCATGATCAGCGTTACCGGGCTCAGGCTTATAAAGGACAAGGTGGAGCTCAATGACAGGAACATGCTGATAATTGCCAGCGCGCTGATAGTAGGACTCGGAGCTCCCCAGCTTCCACAGGAGTTCCTCGAGCACTTTCCGAAGATCATAGCCAGCATACTTGAGTCCGGGATGGCTGTGGGGGCGCTAACTGCGATAGTTCTGGATCAGGTTCTGAGGTGATGGTATGATAAGGGATGAGAGGTGGGATGGAGTCTACACGATGGAGGACTCACCGTATCTGATGGAGGTTCTGACGGAGCTGAGGGACAGGGAGACCGACTCCATAGGGTTCAGGAAGGGCCTCGTGAAGCTCGGCAGGTTCATGGGTTACGAGATCATCAAGACCATGGGTGTCGAGAAAAGGAGGGTCGAAACTCCGCTTGAAGAGACTGACGGCATCGTTGTGGTCGACAGAAGGAACGTGGTGATAGTCACAGTTCTCAGGGCAGCCGTGCCGCTGATGGAAGGCCTCGTCAAGGTTTTCGAGCACGCGAGAATAGGTATCGTCTCTGCCGTACGTGGGAAGGCCCCGGACTTCGAGGTCGAGATGAACTACATCAAGATCCCCCAGATAAAGGAGGAGGACACCGTCATCATCGCAGATCCCATGATCGCAACAGGGTCCACGCTGATAGAGGTCATCAGGGAGGTTAAGAAGTACGGAAGCCCGAAGAGGCTGATCGTGCTCGGTGTGCTGGCGGCTCCAGAGGGGATAGGCAGGATAAAGGAGGAGTTTCCGGAGGTTGAGGTATTCGTTGCCAAGGTTGACAGGGAGCTGAACGAGGACGGCTACATCCTTCCGGGACTTGGAGATGCTGGAGACAGGACGTTCGGTTCTCCGCTAAAGCTGTCCACACTCCCTCAGCTGCACAGCTTTGACTAACTCTTTCTCAACCGCTCGATTTCTTTTCTTATTTCACCGATCACTTCGGTGTTGTAAATCTCTTTTCTGTTGTCTTTTTTGACTGAGAAAACGACGAAAACTTTTCCACCCATCTGTTTCTCGAATTCTTTGTGCGTCCTCTCCAGCCAGCTCTTCCACTTGTGAATTTCAGGGGTCTGCTCGTATGTTATCGGTTTGATCTGGATGCCAATGTACTTGCCGTTTACTTCGATGTAGAAATCGACGTTGTAAAGTCTGTCCCACTCGTCTGGAGCTGGTTTAACTTCGACACCAAGCATTTTCTGAAGCTTGCCGTAAATAGTTCTGATTTCGTTTAGATATCCATCATACGTTCTGTTTATCACGAGGTTGTGGATGTACCTCACGCAATCCTCTTCTGTGACTTCTTCTATCTCTGCCTGAATGACTTCGGTTATTTTCACGTATAGCTTCCTTCCAAGCTCTTTGAGATATTCTCGAGGAGGTAGGTCAATTCCCTTTGCTTTTAGGAACTTCGAAAGCTTGTCTAGGTAGTATTTCTCCCATTCAGATACCTCTCGTGGACTGCACTCTCGAATCCACTGGGAAACTGGACCGACACTGTTCTTTTTGTTGAGTCCCCATCTATTTGTCGCTATGTTCAGTATCCATTCCTTGGCCATGCTGATCACACGCTTTCAAGCTGAATAAACTTACGCTTCATCCTGTACTCCTTTTCTCTATCTGCAATCGCCAGACCGGATTTTATCATGTATGCGTTTATGAAAATTTTGTTCTTGAGGTATACGTATGCCTCCACGTTATCCTTTTCCGGCTCACATCCGTTATCAAATCGCAGAAACACATCCTTTCTGAGGACGTAATTTTTTAAATATTCCACAGCCCCATCCTTGTTTGTGACTTCCACGCCTAGGAGCCTGACCTTCAGCCCCGTATCGAGCTTTATCGTGCGCTCATCCAGTATCTCGACCACCTTGTACAGACGTTCGCCGTTGAACTTCAGCATTTTCGGATCGATTTTCGGCTTTGCGTCTTTAATTCTCGGTACGTAATCCACCTCATCTACATCAATCCTTTCCGTTCGCTCCGTTATCTCCACGTTATTGCTGAATCCCAGCAGACTGTTCTTCAGACCGAGCTTTTCCCTGATTATGCTCAGAAACTCCCTGTTTATCTCGTACCCGATTCCGTTTCTTCCCAGATCCAGAGCGGCTTTTACGGTGGTCCCACTTCCAAGAAACGGGTCTAAAACCACGTCGCCAACGAAGGTGTACATTTTTATGAGCCTTTTCGGCAACTCTTCGGGAAACATCGCCTCATGCCCGATCTGTCTTGCTCCACCAAAATACCAGTGACCGTAAAAGTACTCTTTCCACTCTTCCTTGCTGAGTTTGGACATTTCTTTCGTTTCCCGGTCTACCTTTGGACTCTTTCCTGGTTTTTTGAAAATTAATATGAACTCGTAGTCTATCTCTATCATTCCGTTTGGCGGATAGGGGTATGAACCCATCACATTGGCCCCACCTGTGGTGTTCATAGTGGTTTTTTTCTGCCATATTATTGCCCCCATGTAGTCAAAGCCGATATTCTCGCACATCGCTATGAATTCCGCATGGAGGGGGATTATTTTGTATCTTCCGTAGATTATAGATCGGGCGAACTGATCGCCAATGTTGATGCACAGCCTTCTCCCGGGCTTAAGCACTCTGTAGCACTCCTTCCACACCCTGTACAGGTCTTTCAGGTATTCGTGGAGTGTCTGTCCGTAACCGATCTGCCCTTCGACTCCGTAATCCTTTATATGCCAGTATGGGGGAGAGGTTACCACAAGGTCGATGCTTTCATCGGCTACTTCGATCATTTTTCTGCTATCTCCGATGATGATCTTGGCCCAGTTATCCATTAAACTCATGTTTTTGGCGTTACTTAATAACTTTTTCACATCTGAGTTCGCCGATTTATTTGTTCTGACCGCTTGCCACGACAAACCTTTTTAAGACAAACCGTCTATTTTGCCGAGATGACGACGTCCAACAGAAAACTCGATCACATAAACATATGCCTGAACGAGAGCGTCGAGTCCAGTTACACCGGGTTTGAGGATGTCATGTTCATCCACAATTCACTTCCGGAGGTCAACTACGACAGTGTTGACCTGCAGGTTGAATTTTTCGGGAAGAAGCTCAACGCCCCTTTCCTGATTGCCTCGATGACTGGGGGTCATCCTGACACGTATGAGATTAACCGAAATCTGGCCATAGCAGTTGAAAACGCTGGAATCGGGATGGGGGTGGGAAGTCAGCGCGCCGGAATAGAGGACGAAAGCGTAGCGGACACCTTCTCGGTCGTGAGAGAGCACGCGCCAAATGCGTTCATCTACGCAAACATAGGCCTTCCCCAGATAATCGAAAAGGGAGTCGAGTATGCGGAAAGGGCTGTTGAGATGATAGACGCCGATGCGATCGCAATTCACCTCAACTTCCTTCAGGAGATAGTTCAGCCCGAGGGAGACACGAACGCCTCTGGAGGCTACGCGGCGATAAGGGAGGTGGCGAGCGAGCTTAAGGTTCCTGTCATAGTGAAGGAGACCGGCGCCGGAATATCGAGGGAAGTGGCCTTCAGCATGAGGGAGGCTGGAGTAAAGGCCATAGACGTTGGAGGTAAGGGCGGTACGAGCTGGAGCGGCGTTGAGGTTTACAGGATAAACGACGGTTTGAAGAGGGAGGTCGCGCAGGACTTCTGGGACTGGGGAATCCCGACCGCTTTTTCGGTAATTGACTGCCACGATGTCCTTCCTGTGATTGCCACCGGAGGAATAAGGAGCGGTATTGATGCGGCGAAGGCAATTGCCCTCGGTGCGAAGATCGCGAGCTCAGCCCTTCCGTTTCTGAGACCTGCAATGAAGGGTCCTGAAGACGTGGAGAGGAAGATTGCATACTTCATCGAGGGCCTGAAAAAGACCCTCTTTCTGACGGGTTGCTCGCACGTTTACGATCTTCACAGGACTCACATATTCGTTCACGGCCTTCTGAGAGAGTGGATAGAATTCAGGGAGTTTGACCTGTTTGAGTTTGTGAGGAGGAGGTTCCATGATTTCTGAAGTCATACGGGAAAAGGCCGAACTTGTCAACCGTGAGATTGAGAGGATTCTCAGCGTTAAAGAGCCAGAGGGGCTTTACAGGGCAACCAGGCACTACCTGAAGGCAGGTGGAAAGAGGCTCAGACCGGTCATAACACTGATAGCCGCAGAGGCTCTCGGAAAGGACAGCAGAAAAGCTCTCCCGGCAGGTATAGCGATCGAGACGATCCACAACTTCACTCTGATACACGACGACATAATGGACGAGGACGAGATGAGGAGAGGGGTTAAAACAGTGCACATCCTCTACGGAGTTCCAACTGCAATTCTCGCCGGAGACACCCTCTATGCTGAGGCTTTCGAAATTCTTGCGATGAGCGACGCAGAACCTCAGAACGTGGTCAGGGCAGTCAGGAGCCTCGCAAGGGTCTGCGTGGAGATATGCGAGGGCCAGTACATGGACATGAGCTTTGAGGAGCGCGCTGAGGTGAGCGAGGAAGAGTACATAGAGATGGTCAGAAAGAAGACGGGCGTGCTGATAGGAATATCCGCCTCGATTCCGGCAATTCTGTTCGGTGAGGACAGAAAAGTCGAAGAGGCTCTCTGGAATTACGGCATTTACTCCGGAATAGGCTTTCAGATTCACGACGACCTGCTCGACATAACCGGAAGGGACAAGATCGGCAAGGACTGGGGGAGCGACATCGTTGAGGGAAAGAAGACGCTGATCGTCATCAAGGCGTTTGAGCAGGGCGTCGAGCTCGAGACATTCGGGAAGGGGAAGGCCAGCAGCGAGGAGCTCGAGAGGGACATAAACAGGCTCTTTGACTGCGGAGCTGTGGATTACGCGAAAAAGAAGGCGAGGGAGTACATAGAGCTTGCAAAATCCCAGCTCGACGTTCTTGATGACACTCCTGCGAGGTCCTACCTTCTGGAGCTTGCGGACTACCTGATAGAGAGGGATTACTGATGGACGACGTCATCTGGAAGCATGTTGTGATCAACGCCAAGAAGTACGGAAAGCCGAACGAGAAGGCAGTCATAGGCAAGGTTCTTGCGGAAAATCCCGAGCTCAGGAAAAATGCCAAGGAGGTTCTCGAGAGGATAAGGCAGGTGATCGCCGAATTTGAAGAGCTGGATGAAGACGAGAGGGAGGAGCTGTTCAGCAGGTACTCTGAGGAGAAAAAGGAGGCTAAGAAGGGCTACCAGCTTCCACCACTGCCTCACGCAGAGAAAGGAAAGGTCGTGATGAGGTTCGCCCCGAACCCCAACGGCCCCCCAACTCTCGGCTCTGCGAGGGGCATAGTGGTGAACAGCGAGTACGCGAAGATGTACGATGGCAGGTTCATTCTCCGCTTCGACGACACCGATCCGAGGACAAAAAGACCGCTGCTTGAGGCTTATGACTGGTACATCGAGGACTGCGAGTGGCTTGATGCAAAGCCGGATGAAGTCGTGTATGCGTCCAGGCGAATAGATATGTACTACGACCACGCTGCGAGACTCATCGAGATGGGGCATGCCTACGTGTGCAAATGCTCGAGGGACGAGTTCAGGAGGTACAAGGATGCAGGCACGGCTTGCCCCCACAGAGACAGGAGCGCTGAGGAGAACCTCGAGGACTGGGAGAAGATGCTCAGCGGGAATTATGGTGAGGGCGAGGCGGTTCTCAGGATAAAGACCGACATGGCCCACAGGGATCCTGCTGTCAGGGACTGGGTGGCGTTCAGGATAATCTTCTCCGACCACCCCCTCGTTGGGGACAGGTACGTGGTCTACCCCACCCTCGACTTTGAGTCCGCAATAGAGGATCACGTTCTCGGAGTGACCCACATCCTGAGGGGCAAGGACCTTGCGGACTCTGAGAAGAGGCAGAGGTACATCTACGACTACTTCGGATGGAAATACCCTGTTGTAAGGCACTGGGGAAGGATAAAGATCCACGAGTTCGGAAGGCTTTCCACGAGCGAGATCAGGAAGAAAATTGAGGAGGGTGTTTATGCGGGCTGGGACGATCCGGCTCTGCCGACGATAAAATCACTGAGGAGGAGGGGCTTCGAGGCTGAGGCGATCAGAAAATTCTTCCTGTCTCTTGGGGTTGGGGAGAACGACGTGAGTGTTAGCCTGAAGAACCTCTATGCTGAGAACAGAAAGATTGTTGATGAGAGAGCAGAGAGGTACTTTTTCGTCTGGAACCCTGTCAGGATTGAGATCGAGGGCATAGAGGCTGTTGAAGACGTTGAGCTTCCACTTCACCCGTCGAGGGACATTGGAACGAGGAAGTTGAGAGGTGAGAGCGTCGTTTACATAACCAGGGACGATTACGAGAGCCTTAAGGGCAGAGAGGTCAGGCTGAAGGGGTTCTGCAATGTGAGAATCCAGGAGGATGGCAGGGCTGTGTATCTTGGAGACGAGGTCGAGGGAGCAAGGAAGGGCAGAAACATCATACACTGGCTTCCTGAATCGCAGGCACTGAGGTGCGAGGTTCTGACCCCCGATGGAATGGTCGAGGGGCTTGCAGAGAGCAACGTGAGAGGGGCGGTAAACAAGGTCGTACAGTTCGAGAGGTACGCTTTCTGCAGAATTGAGGAGGTCAGCGATGTAGTGAGGGCGGTATTCACCCACCCGTGATTTTTTCCAGTTTTTTACCCACACCGTCACCTCTCTGCATGCAGGATTTCCCTCAAAATTGGTACCTCTCTGACCTTCCTCCTGTCGAGGAACTCGGAGAGGATGCCACCTGGCCTCGAACGACGGTTTTTCGCTCTGACGATTGAGCCAGGAGTGATGATGTAGTCAAGAGAAACGTCATGGGGCGTTTGAGGTAGCGAGTTACTGACGATCTGGATTTCGTGAACTGTTGTGACCACCGGAACGTCCCTGCTCACGAGCCCCAGCTCTGCGAGAATTGCAAACTCGAGGTCTCCGTACCCTTCACCCTTCCCCAGCCTCTCTCCGTGGACGTTCACGGCCACGCTTCCCTCAACTATGAGGTCCACGCTCCCAATTTCTATGAGGTCCCGGGCGGTCCTCACCCTCTCTCCCCATTTGAACGCGCCCCTTATCGTAGCAGCTCCACTCAATCTCGACTCGGGAACTCTTTTCGGGTCGATGACGAGAAATCCCTGCCTGATCCTTGGAGTTGGCATCATCAGGGTTTTCCCGTCAGAAAGCGCCTTCAGCCTGACGCTCCACTGAGGGCTGTCAGGGTCAATCTTTACGACCTCTGCATCCCTCCACTCTCTGATTTCGTCGAGGAGCTGTCCGCATTTTTCCGAGCCAGCGAAGTTGGGAATCCTGCCGTGGGGAGGAAGTGGAAACCTCGCTATCTTCATTTCGAGCATCCTGTCCCAGATCAGTTTTCGTATTCTGCTCTTTTCTTCTCTGAGGCTTTCGTAATCTTTTTTCATGGTCTTTCCCTCTCATTCCGGAATGTCTCCAAAGTTTTTATAAACCCACAGACCGAAGTGCAGAAAGATTTAAAACCACACGACGGAATGGCTGAGAAGCCGATGAATGATGAACCGGTGTGAAGGAGGTGGAATGAGATGGTGTATGTCAGGTTTGACGTTCCTGAAGAATTGCAGAACGAAGCTCTCGTGTTGCTGCAGAAAGCGAGAGAAACTGGTAAGGTGAAAAAGGGGACGAACGAGACGACGAAGTCTGTGGAGAGGGGTCTGGCGAAGCTCGTGTACATTGCCATGGATGTTGACCCTCCAGAGGTCGTGGCACACCTGCCGCTCCTCTGTGAGGAGAAGAACATCCCGTACATCTACGTCAAGAGCAAGGAGGACCTCGGAAAGGCGGCTGGTATACAGGTAGCCTGTGCTGCCGCAGCAATTCTCAGCGAGGGCGAGGCGAAGAAGGAGCTCGAGGATGTTGTTTCAAAGGTGAGCGGACTCAAGAAATAATTTCAATCTTTTTGAGGTGATGGTTTATGGCCGAGGATGAGGACATTCAACCAGCCGAGGTTGTTGAGATCGTAGGCAGAACGGGAATGCACGGCGAGGCCACGCAGGTTAAGGTGAGGGTGCTCGGTGGTGAGAACAAGGGAAGGATCATCACGAGGAACGTGTTTGGCCCTGTGAGGGTTGGAGACGTTCTCATGATCAAGGAGACGGCAAGAGAGGCGAAGAAGCTGGCAGTGAGGTGATAGTGTGGCAGTGGAGAAGAGGATCTGCTCGTTCTGCGGTGAGGAGATTGAGCCCGGGACGGGCAAGATTTACGTCAGGAGGGACGGCAAGATCCTCCACTTCTGCTCAAGGAAGTGCGAGAAGAACATGGTCGTCCTGAAGAGAAATCCGAGGAAGCTCAAGTGGACCAGGTACTACGTCAGGGGGCAGTGAGATGGAGGTCGAGAGGACATTCGTGATGGTCAAGCCCGATGGGGTTCAGAGAGGGCTGATCGGAGAGGTGATCTCCCGGCTCGAAAGAAAGGGCCTCAAGATCGTCGCGATGAAGATGCTAAGGATTCCAAGGGAGATGGCGGAGACTCACTATGCCGAGCACAGGGAGAAGCCGTTCTTCGACTCGCTCGTGAGCTACATAACCTCCGGTCCGGTTGTGGCGATGGTCGTTGAGGGCAAATCCGCGATAAGCGTAGTGAGAAGCCTGGTGGGCAAGACAAACCCCGTCGAAGCCGAGCCGGGAACGATCAGGGGAGACCTCGCATTGGATATTGGCAGGAACGTGGTGCACGCCTCGGACTCGCCGGAGTCGGCCAGGAGGGAGATCTCCATATTCTTCAGCGATGACGAGCTGATCGATTACGCCAAGGTTGACGAGGACTGGGTTTACGAGAGATGAAGGTCCTCAGAACTCCGATAGTGGCAGTGCTTGGACACGTTGACCACGGGAAAACTACCCTACTGGACAGGATCAGGAGGAGCAACGTAACTGCCAAGGAGGCAGGGGGAATAACGCAGCACATAGGTGCGACGGAAATACCCCTCTCGGCGATAAAGGAGATCTGCAGGGACATCTGGAATGTTAACGTGGTCATACCAGGCCTGCTCTTTATTGACACTCCCGGTCACAAGGCGTTCACGAACCTGAGGCGGAGGGGCGGGGCTTTAGCTGACCTCGCGATTCTGATAGTTGACATCAACGAGGGATTCAAGCCCCAGACAGAGGAGGCTCTGATGATACTCAAAACATTCAAGACACCCTTTATCGTTGCTGCCAACAAGATAGACAAGATCCCCGGATGGCAGAGCAACGAGGGAATGCCGTTCATGAAGAGCTACGCGATGCAGGACGACGTGGTGAAGCAGAGGCTGGACAACAGGATTTACGAGCTGATCGGGGAGCTTTACCAGCGCGGTTTTTCTGCAGACAGGTTCGACAGAATAAGGGACTTCACGAGGAACGTTGCCATCGTTCCAATCTCTGCGCTAACGGGCGAGGGAATTCCGGAGCTGCTGATGCTGCTCGTCGGACTTGCGCAGAGGTACCTGGAAAGCTCACTCAGGCTGCACGTCGAGGGTAGGGCGAGGGGCACGGTTCTCGAGGTGAAGGAAGAGAAGGGGCTCGGACTTACGTTTGACGCGATTCTCTACGACGGGACGCTGAAGGTTGGTGACAGGATTGCGATAGGTGGCGTAGAGGGCGTCATTGTCACGCACGTGAGGGGAATCCTGAGGCCGAGACCTGCGAGGGAGATGAGGCTTTAGAGCAGGTTCAAGAGCGTGGATAGCGTCACTGCGGCTGCGGGAATCAAGGTCGTCGCCCCCGACATCGAGGGCGTTCTCGCGGGCAGTGAGTTTGAGGTGGTTGAGAGCGATGAGGATGTCAAGGCCTTCGAGCAGAGGATAAAGAAGGAGTACCAGGAGATAGCGATAGAGACCGACGAGGAGGGTGTGGTCATAAAAACCGACACTCTCGGCTCCCTCGAGGCACTGATAAATGAGTTCAGGGAAATCGGAATCCCCATAAAGAAGGCGGATGTTGGAGACATAACGAAAAAGGACGTGGTTGAGGCGTCGGCAAACAGGGACGAGCTCAACAGGGTCATAATCGGATTTAACGTGAAACTTCTGCCCGGAGTGGAAGAGGAGGCTGCTAAGTACGGTGTCAGGCTTTTCATCGATCAGATCATCTACAGCCTCATAGACAACTTCACCCAGTGGAGAGATGAGGAGAAGAGGCTCAGGGAAAGGCAGAAGATTGAGTCAATAATAATGCCCGGCAAGATTCAGCTCCTGAAGAACTACATATTCAGGAGGAGCAAACCCGCTGTAATAGGGGTCAAGGTTCTGGCCGGTGAGCTCAGGAAGGACGTGAGACTCATCCGGCCTGACGGCACCCCTGCAGGGGTTGTAAGGAGCATGCAGAAGTCTGGAGAGAACATATCCACTGCGAAGGAGGGTGACGAGATCGCCGTTGCCATTGATGGGGTGACAATAGGCAGACAGCTTGAGGGCGATGAGGTTCTCTTCGTGGATTTGCCGGAAAGGCACGCAAAGGTGATAGAGCGGGAGCTCATGGAAACGCTGAGTGAGGCTGCGAGGAGCGCGTTTTTGGAGTTTCTCGAGATTAAGAGGAAGGATAATCCCTTCTGGGGTAAGTGAGGTGATGCGAGATGGAGTTTAAGGTTGTGATTTCGGATCCGTCAACCGGGAAGGCGTATCAGAAGGTTGTTAGCGGAGCGAACGCGAACAAGCTGATAGGGAAGGAGGTTGGGGACGTTATAAACGGAACGGTCGTCGAGCTTCCTCCGGACTACGAGCTTCAGATTACGGGGGGGAGCGACAAGGACGGGTTCCCGATAAGGCCAGACATCCCCGGTCCGGTCAGGAAGAGGATACTCCTCTCCGGTGGTGTTGGCTACAGGCCCAAGGAGAAGGGCATCAGGAAGAAGAAGATGGTCAGGGGCAGGGTGATAACGAGGGACATCGTTCAGATAAACATGAAGGTGGTAAAGCACGGTAAGGTTCCGCTGGAGGAGTACTTCAAGGGTCAGCAGGAGTGAGCATGGGGGTTCTGGAGGACAAGGCAAGGGCGAGGAACTTTTACAGGTACTTTTCCAAGGTATATGACTTTGTAAACCCATTTTTCTACTCGCACGAGATGCGCAGAACCGTCGTGGACATGGCGAAGGTCGTGAAGGGTGATCTGGTTCTTGAAGTTGGATGCGGTACCGGTTTCACCACTGAGGAAATCGCCAGGAGGGTTGGGGAGGAAAACGTCGTTGCGGTTGACCTGACACCGGAGCAGATGGAGAAGGCGGTGAGGAGATTTGGCGGCGCGGAGTTCCTCAGGGGGGATGCGGAGAACCTCCCATTCAGGGACAGCGTGTTCGATGCGTCGATATCAGCAGGTAGCATAGAGTACTGGCCCAATCCGCAGAAGGGCGTGCAGGAGATGGCGAGGGTTACGAAGAGCGGTGGAAGGGTGGTGATCCTCGCACCGAGAAAACCTGACAACATGCTGGTGAGGAAGTTTGCGGAGAGCATCATGCTTTTCCCGTCAACCCAGCAGATGGTGCTCTGGATGGAGAAGGCGGGTCTCGAGGACATAAGGTATGTCGAGATGGGCCCGTATTCCTTCTGGAGCAAGCTCGTTGTGATAGTCTCTGGAAGAAAGCCATGAGGTGGTGTTGTGGACACTGCAAACGACTTCAGAATAAGGCTCGCCGAGAAGGCGCTGGAGGAGCTTGAAAAATCCCTGAACAACATTAAGGTCCAGAGGAGGAAGGAGCTGGTAAGGGCGGTTTCCGGGATTAAAAGTGAGATTCAGATAGTCAAGTACTCTTACATGCCGTTTGAGGAGCTTGCAGAGTTCGAATCAACCGTCAGAATCTCCGAAACGGCAAAAGGCATTCTCGATGCTGTTTTGAAGGCGGAAAGAGATTTTCACCAGCTCAATTCAAAATACTGGCTCGAGTACCTCGCCCACCTCCCGGCCCTGCTGAGGAGGGGTCAGATAGAAAAGGCCTTCGAAGCGGTGAGGTACTTTTCTGGGGAGATCGTCTCCACCGTTCAGATCTCCGACGGCCTGTGGCTGTGTTCATTTGACTGCGGATTCAAAATGGAAGTGGTGACGAATTCACAGGAATTCAGGGCAGGCAGAAATGCCGTGGTGAGCCACCTACCACCGAGACAGTTCGGGGATGTGGTGAGCGAGGGTATGTTCGTTCCGGCAGAGCTGGACAGGACTGGGGAGCTTGACCACTCGGAGATCCTGTCGATAAGGGACAGGCTGGGAGAGGTGGAGGCGATAGTGCTCTCCCTGCTACAGCCCTAAGTACTCCTTCACCTCCTCCATCCTCACGTTTTCCCTCACGAGTTCCACGATCCTCTTCACCTTCACCTCCCCTGCCAGTCTTGCCCTCCCGAATATCTGCTCGAGCATTGTCATTGTTGTGAGCGTGTCCTCGCTCACGAGGATAACGGGAACGCTCCTCTCTTCGGCCATGGAGAGGATTATCCTCTCCGGTTCGAGGTTACCCGTGAGAATGAGGCACTTTATGTTCTGCACCTCGAGTGCAACTCTCAGAATGTCACTTCTGTCTCCTCCAGTTATCAGGGCGGCGTTTCTCGTCTCCCTGAAGTACTTCAGCGCGGACTGGGGAGACATCGCCCCTATTATCAGGTGCTCTATGACCGTGTCCCTCTCCGGACGGACGAGAAACTCTCCGTTCAGAGCGTCTCTAATCTCGCTCACGAAGACGCCGGCGAGCACCGGGTCTCTCGGGAGCACCCCTACTACGCGAAGTCCCGCGTTCTCGAGGACCTTCGTCGAGATGGCCTGCACGTACGTGGTCTTGTATCCCGAGAGCTGGTTTATTATCACCTTCCTGAGCCTCTCACCGAACACGTCCTTGGAGTTCAGGAGCTTGTCCACCACAAAGTCGGTTCTGTATCTGGCGACCATCAGGACTCTAAGGTCAAGCATCTCAGCTATCGACGGATCGCCGATGCCTATCGCCCTCCCGGTCTTGTAGTCCGCGGAGCCTTCAACGAACACGACATCCTTCCCGCCGGACACCTCGCTGTACTTTTCCAGGATCTTCCTCTTTATCTCGACCGCATCAACGTACGGTATGAACTCGATGTACGGCCTGTCGAGAACTATGCCCGTGACGTCCTCACTCAATCCGAGGTTTCTCGCGGTTGTGCACGCATCCTCGTCTACCGGCTCCCCGTCCCTCATCACCGTGTTCACACCAAATGGTTTGAAGTATCCTACCTCGTACCCCTCCTCCTGGAGGATCCTGCCAAGCGCAACGATAATTGAGCTTTTTCCGGAGTACTCCTCAACTGACGAGATCAGAATGCTCCTGACCATCTTCCCTCCCCTCCAGGACCATCCTGGCGTCGACAACAACGCAACCGCTCTCGAGAACCTTGACGGGGTTCAGGTCCATCTCCACAACCTCCTCGTTTTCCACTGCCAGGACAGAAACCCTGACGAGAACATCCGCAAGTGAGCTGATATCCATCCTTTTTGCACCCCTGTAACCGCTCAGTAATCTGTATGCCCTAACTTTTTTAATCATTTCCATGGCGTCTCTCCTCGAAAGTGGGGCAACGCGAAACGTCACGTCCCTGAAGACCTCCACGAAAACTCCTCCCAGCCCGAACATGATCACCGGACCGAACGACGGGTCTCTCTTAACGCCCACGATCACCTCAACTCCTCCGCCTACCATCTCCTGCACGAGGACTCCGTCGACTCTCGCGTGCGGGAATTTTCTCTCGATGTTCAGCATCATCTCTCTGAACGCCCTTTCGACCTCACTTTCAGATACGTTCAGCCTGACACCTCCGGCGTCACTTTTGTGAACTATGTCCGGTGACAGAACCTTGAGGGCTACGGGGTATCCAATCCTGTCCGCCACCTCCCTCGCCTCTTCAGGCGTCCTCGCGATCCCCCACTTTGCGACCGGGATTCCGTATGCGGACAGGAGCTCCATGGCTTCAAGACCAACATAGCCTGGGCCGTGCCTCATGATAAACTCCCTCGCAGTTTCTCGGTTTGCGTGAATCTCTGGATGCTCTTCTCTCCTCCTCCCCACCATCCTGCTGTAATCCTCCACCACCTTTATTGCTCTGATCGCTCTTGCAGGGTCGAAGAAGTTTGGAATCCCCTTCGCCCTCGTCACCCTCACGGCATCCTCGACCGACCTTCCACCCATCATGCAGGTGATCACCGGCTTTCTGGCGTCAAGAACGAAGCGGGCGCACTCGGTGAAGTTCAGGGTGTCCGAGGGGGTGAGTATGGTCATCAGGACACCCACGTTTCCGTCATTCTCAACTATCTTCAGCGCCTTCCCGAACCTCTCGGAGTTGGCATCTCCTAGTATGTCAACCGGGTTGTAAAATCCGGAGTGGGGTGGAAGGACCTTTCTCAGCTCTTCGACAGTTTTGCTCTCGAACCTCGCCATCTCCACACCGTAGGTGTCTGCGAAATCCGAGGCTATGACACCCGGACCACCGGAGTTGGTTATTATGGCGAGCTTCCCGCCCCTCCTGTACCTCGATAGCGTGAGGGCGAAGTCGAAGAGCTCTTCCACTGTTTCAGCCACAACTGCTCCGCACTGATCGAATGCCGCCCTGTATATCTCGTAGTTACCTGCAAGGCTGCCGGTGTGGCTTGATGCTGCCCTCGATCCACTCTCAGTTCTCCCTGACTTGAGCACGATCACGGGCTTTTCCCTGAAAACGCTCTCCACGACTCTCATGAACTCCCTGCCTCGCGACACGCTCTCCAGGTACAGCACTATTACCTCCGTCTGCTCGTCCGTTGCCAGGTATCTTATGAAGTCCACCTCGTCCAGCACCGCCTTGTTTCCCAGGCTTATGACCTTGCTGAACCCTATGCCTGCGTGCTTTGCCCAGTCAATCACGGCGAGAATGAACGCTCCAGACTGGCTCAGGAAGGCTATGTTCCCGCTATCCGGCACCTCTCTTGAGAATGTCGCGTTCAGCCCAATGTCCGTGTTTATCACGCCCAAGCAGTTGGGCCCGACCAGGTTGATTCCGTACCTTTCAGCGATCTCAGCGACCCTGTTCTCAAGCCTCATCCCCTCCACGCCCGCCTCTCTGAATCCGGCGGAGATGACCACAGCGTTTCTGATGCCTTTTTTTCCAATCTCCTCAAGTATGCCCGGTACGGATCTTGCGGGGGTTACCACCACAGCGAGGTCCACCCTTGGCATAGAACTAACGTCCCCGTAACACCTCACTCCGTCAACCTCTTCGTAGTTCGGGTTTACGGCTATGATTTCTCCCCTGAACGACGACTTCAGGTTTCTCAGGATGGTGTTGCCGACCTTTCCCCTCCTGGGGGTGGCACCGATTACCGCAATGCTCTCCGGGTAGAACAACCCGTCCATCACTCCCCAATACGCGGGATGTTTAAAAAAGGTGGCACGTGCTGAAAAATTGACTAAAAATTATAAATATTTTGAGGAACAGAATGTGCAGGGGGATGATCGATGGAGAGAGATGTTGTTTTCGCAGGTGTCATGGTGGTCTCAGCCATAGTTCTCACCTGGAAGTGGCTTTCGCTGTACGACAATGTTGACGGGATCGTGATCTTCTCGGCTTTCATGCTGACGCTGTCTCTCAGCCTGCTCCTCATAAGCATGGAGTACAGAATGCAGAAGATGAAGGAGGAGTTCGAGAGTGTGAAGAGAGCGGTGGCGATAAACTCCGCGGACCTCGAGGAGAAAATAGAGGGCAAGATAAGGGCGTACATGGAGTCCATAGAGTTCAGACTCGACAGGATTGAGAAGAGGCTGTACAGATAAAGCTATTTTAATTCTCGCTTTACTGGAGATATGGGATCTGATATTGGCGAGATCTTCGAGAGGGAGAGTGTAGAGCTGGAGCACTTCTCAGGGAGAAGGATAGCGATAGACGCCTTCAACACGATCTACCAGTTCATCACAACCATCAGACAGCCTGATGGCACCCCACTGAGAGATTCTCAGGGGAGAATGACCTCTCACCTCTCCGGCCTGCTTTACAGGAATGCCAACATGATAGAGAACGGAATCAGGCCCGTGTACGTTTTCGATGGAAAACCTCCCGACTTCAAGGCGAGGGAAATCCAGGAGAGGATTGAGAGGAAGGTCGAGGCAGAGGAGAAGTGGAAGGCCGCGCTGGAGAGGGGGGAGGACGGGAAGAAGTATGCCATGATGGCCGCGAGAATAGACGAATACGTGGTGACAACGTCGAAGAAGCTCCTGAACCTCCTGGGAATTCCCTGCGTTGACGCGCCGAGTGAGGGTGAGGCTCAGGCCGCTTACATGACTTCGAAGGGTGACGTGGACTACACCGGGAGCCAGGACTACGACTCCCTCCTCTTCGGATCACCTTTTCTGGCGAGAAACCTCACCATCACGGGGAGGAGGAAGCTGCCCGGAAGAAACGTTTATGTCGATGTCAGGCCCGAGGTCATATCCCTTCAGGATAACCTGAGAAGGCTTGGCATAACAAGGGAACAGCTTGTGGACATCGCCATTCTTGTCGGCACGGACTACAACGAGGGAGTCAGGGGTGTTGGAGCGAAAAAGGCTCTCAAGTACATAAAGACATACGGTGACGTCTTCAAGGCCCTGAGGGCTCTGAAGGCGAGCATAGACAATGTGGAGGAAATACGTGAATTTTACCTGAACCCGCCGGTAACAGATGACTACGAGATTTCCTTCGGAAAACCGGATGTTGAGGGCGTGATCGAGTTCCTGTGTGAGGAACACGATTTCAGCAGGGACAGGGTGGAGAAGGCGGTTGAGAAGATTGCCGAAAATCTGGCCGCAAGCCAGATGACTCTCGACAGGTGGTTCTGATGCACGGGCATGATGTTTTGAGGGAGTACTCTGTGAGGGTCGTCACCGTGTCCACATCGAGGTTCGAGAGGTACGGCAGGGTTGCGGGTGTTGAGAACATACCCGAGGACGACACCTCCGGAAGGCTGATAGTGGACAGCTTTGGAGACAGGGTGAAGGCATACCTCCTGGTTCCGGACGACGTTCAGGAGATCAGGAGAGCCGTGATGGAGGGAGACGAGGATGTCGTGATAATCACCGGCGGTACGGGGCTGAACCCGAGGGACGTCACCGTAGAGGCGGTCGAACCTCTTTACGACAGGAAGATCGATGGGTTTGGGGAGATCTTCAGGTTCGAGAGCTTCAAGGAGGTTGGCTACAGTGCCCTGCTTTCAAGGGCCACTGCAGGAATAGTTGGGAGCAAGGTGGTTTTCTGCCTTCCAGGATCGAAAAACGCGGTGAAAAAGGGCGTCGAAATAATTCAATCTGTGGTTACCCACGTGCTCTCTCACGCAAGGGGTATGCGATGATCGTCCGGTACGAGGTTTTCGACGAAGACTACATCCCGGAGGAGATACTCTTCAGGGACGGTCAGATAAGGAGAATCGCCTTCAACCTGAAGCCTGCTGAGCAGGGCAGCAGACCCGTGAACATGCTCTGCCTCGGACCGCCTGCGACTGGCAAGACCACCGTGATGAGGTACGTGATGAAGATGAGCGGTGATGTGGTCAGGGGAGTCTACGTGAACTGCCAGTTTTACCAGAGCAGACAGCAGCTCTTTCTCAAAATCTTTGAGGCCCTGTACGGATACACGCCACCCCCCGGCATATCCTTTCAGAAGCTCTACGCATCAATTCTGAAGAGGTCCGTGGAGAGCGGGGAGGTCCTGCTGATAGTGCTCGACGACATCAACCTCCTTCCGCAGAAGATGATGAACGAGGTGCTCTTTCCGATTCTGAAGGGACACGAGGAGATGGAGGGGTTCAAGGCGGGGATTGTCGGGATATCTACAGACATGAGGATCTCGGCCTCCTTCGATTCGAGGATCGCCTCGGTGTTCCATCCCGACGAGGTAGTTTTTCCTGTCTACGACCTCGAGGAGATGCTGGAGATACTGCGGAGGAGGGCGGTGGAGGGAATCATCGGCGGCAGGGTTAGCGATTCGGCCCTTGAACTCGTAGCTGAGAAGGCGTTTGAGTACCTCGACCTCAGGCTGGGCATAAACCTGCTAAAGATGGCGGTTCTCAGTGCAGAGAGGAGTGGAAGGAACACCGTCACCGTAGAGGACGTTGAGGAGAACATCGAGAGAAGCAAAAGTGCGTTCTTCAGGAAAATGATCACCGCTCTCAGCAGGGAGGAGGCGGACGTCCTGCTCGCCATCTACACGACCGGCGAGAGGTACATGGGAAACATCTACGCGATGTTCAGAGACAGGATGGGTTACACGAAGTTCTACGAGATAATACGGAAGCTGGAGAACCTGAGGCTCATCGACACGGCGACGAAGTATGAGAGGGGGCTGAAAAGGTACATCGTGAGGAGGTTCAGAGCGGAGGAGGTCCTCTCCGCTATTGACGAATTCCTGAAATGATCCTCATCACTTCCGCAACGCTCGCATCGGTTTTGAAAGACGTCCCTCCGAACCTCGTCCTTGACGCCCTGTAGCCGTGCTCCCTGAGAGCGTTTATGACCTCGTCGATTGGTGGTGGGGATATTCCGAGCCTCTCAGTCACGGTGTGGACGTCGTAGTGCGTCACCACGTCCAGCTCACCTTCTATCGCCGAGAACAGCTTCCCGACCCTGCCGTCCTTTGGTAGGTTCTCAACGAACTCCCTGCTGTGCAGCTCCCCGAGCCAGAGCGGGCCGTACATTCTGAATCTGTCTCCGCACGAGCAGTACCTGTCCGGGGTTTCGAAAACGCTGATCGCAGTCCTGTTTCCACACTTCCTGCAGTGGAGGACGTAACCCATCTTCTCGTACACCTTTCCGGCCATTCTGCTGGACTTTCTGACCCTCAGGTGGACCCTGTAGTAGTGCTCTTTGGCCCAGGATACGAGAACCTCGGCGTATTTGTCGTACTTCGTCATCTCGCTCACGACCTTTCCTATGAGCACTCTGAGGCCGTTTTCGTGGTAGTACTCAGTTTTCTCGACGAAGGCTCCGTACTTTCTCAGCCCCGACACGGGAGCGCTTCCGCAGAGGGCAGACGTGTCGGTGGCCGTGATGCTGAGAAACTTCCTCGCCGACCTGCTCGCCGGGTCTATGAACTCTGCAGGTGAACCGAACGGGTCGAGGTCAACGTGATCGTAGCTTCTCTCTCTCATAAGAGATGCAGCGTCCCTGTTGTGCACCTCTGCACTGAGACCGTTGATTCTCAGGTTCTCGGCTATCACCTCCACCGCCCGCTTGTCTATGTCGTTGAACTCCACCCCATCGAACCCTGCCTCGAGCATCGCCCTTATTCCCCTCACACCACTCGCGGCGAGCGCGTCGAGGTAGCTTCTGCTTCTCAGGAGCCTGAATACCTCCATGTCCGCGGTTCTGCAGAACTCCATGCGGGGGTTGTAGAACACTCCCTCCGTCTTTATTCTGGCCTTGCCCTCAACTATCAAGGCTGTTCAGCACCTCCCTCACGAGAGAGTCCCTGTTATCCCGGGTGATCTCAAAAACCCTGAACTCCTTCTTTATCCTGAGCACGAGCGGGTGAGTGGAGCAGTAGTGGACCGTGACGAGCAGGTTGTCCTGCGCTTCCACCAGCCTGCTCATAGCGCTGACGAAGCTCCTGCTCTTGAGCTCCATCGGTCCAACCTCGTCTATCACCGTCAGGTCCGCGCTGGAGTAATCGCTCAGAATCCTCTCCGAAACCCTATCGACGCTCTCCACGTAAACCACGTACTTCCCAACTCTTGGAAACCCCTCACCCACCCTCGCGAGACTGAACCTCTCTCCACTCTTCAGATCGACGATCTCGAAGCCCACCCTCACTCCGCCCTCTCTGATCTCTTCCGTGACGAAACCTCTGACGTCCAGTATGTCCCTGAGCGCCTCGTAAACCTTCAGGCAGAGTGTGGTTTTCCCCGTACCCGGTTTTCCGGTAATGGCGACCCTCATCACTCCAGAACTACCAGCACGTCTCCTGTCTCGACCCTCTGTCCTTCGGTGACCTTTATCTCTCTGACCTTCCCGGTGGATGGTGCGACGATCTCGTTCTCCATCTTCATTGCCTCGAGTATGAGGAGCGTATCTCCTGCCTTTACCTCATCACCTTCCGAGACGATGATTTTGATTATCGTTCCAGGTAGCATGGCCCTGACAACCTTCTGCCCCAGGTCCGCGGCCTTCTCCTTATATGCAGGGTAGGTTCCCCGAACGGACTTTATGACCTCCTCTTCGACCTCGACCTCCACGACCTTGTCGTCGACCTTCACCTTGTACAGGGCGTCCGAGACCTTCTCAACCTCTGCGTAGTAGACGTTGCCTGAAAGCGTGACCTTGAACTTTTTCATGCCCCTCTGTTCTCTCGAGAATTTTAAACACTTTCGATATCTACCCTCAGGTGGTTTCTTATTCCTTCTCTTTCCAGAAGTGATCTGGAAACTATGTACTCGTCTTCGGTCTCCCTCTTGGTTCCGACAATGAGGTAGAGCTTTCCGTCGATCTCCTCCACCTGCCCGTACGCCTCGAGCACCTCTCCGCGGAACACCTGGCCCGCGTAGGTGTGGGTAAAGCTCAGAACCGCGCTGACTCTCTCGTGCCTGACAGGATAGTAAGCGGGGTAGTCGAAGATGTCCCGGTCTTCAACAACCTCGGCCACTATCTTCATCTTTCCGAGCTTCTTTCCGACCTTTTCTGGAATGTCCCTGCTCAGCTCCCCGTAACCCCTTACGTAGAGCAGGTCGAAGTAAGTGCTCCCTATGAAAGCCCTGTGAAACTTCCTCCTCTCGTGAGCTAAGAAGGCGTCGTAGCTTAAAGGAGGTTTTCTCTTTCTGTAGATGAACTCCCACGTGTCGTCGTCCGGCTCTGACAGCCTTCCAGATTCGATACCCTTCCTTATCCTCTCTCTTGCCGCGAACCAGTACCTTCCATAGACAACGAAATCCACGTCACTCTCGCTTCCCATGAGCCCTATCAGCCTCGAGCCCGTGACACCCATCTCGCTCGTCGGAATCCCTGACAGGAACTCCACGACCCTTCTGACCTCCGAGTCGATAACATCGCCGAGCCTTTCTTCCGGTTTGAACACCTCGTCGATTTCGCTGTATTTTACCCTGAACACTCCCTCTGATTTGCTGAAAAACCTCTCCCCGGCTTTCAGGGCCTCACCGTGGGTGAGCTTCCTGTACTCGACCCCGTCTTTGAACCTTCCACCCTTTCCCGGAGCGTACCTCAGGAAGCACTTGACGCTCCCCTCGTTTCTGTAACCAACGACGGAGAAGTAGAGATCGCCCACCCTGATGAAGTCCCTGAGTCTGAGGGGTTTACCTGATAAACTGGGCATAGATCCTTCTGATCTCCTTGGCCTTTGCGCTTTTGCCCTCCTTTTTGAGGAGGCCTCCGTTTATCAGCTTTATTCTGGTTATCCTGTACTGCCTTCCCTCGACGGGCAGAATCTCGCCAACCGTGAACTCCACCTCTCCCGACGTGAAGATCTCGTAGGGTGTTGTGACCGGCCCCTTGTGCAGGCTTATCCTGACCTTGACCTCTCCCACGTCCCTCAGCCACACGGTCTCAATGTCCTCTGCTCTGGCCACATCCACTCGCTTTCCGTTTTTGAGTTCCAGCGAGGTTATCTCCCCTATCCTGTATCCATCTCCAACCTCGACTACGATCTCCTCTCCCCTTGTGAGGGTCTCCGACACCGGGACCTCGACCTTTCCCCTCTCGGAAACGTCGTCCCTGCTTATTATCGCCCTGATCTCTACCCTCTTCTCCGGAGTGACCTCCACCACGGATCCACAGAACTCGCACTGAAAAAGATTTCTGGATGGGTTTAGCAGGTTGTGAGGAGTTTCCTCTTTACACGAATCGCAGTAAAGTTCCCTTTTCATTTTTTACAGCTCGTCAAGCAGTTTATTCATCTCCTCGGCCTTGTTCCTGAGTGCCTGAAGGGCCCTCCGTGCTATTTCCCTTACCTCCATCTGCCCGACGGACTCGACCCTGAAAACGTAGTCGTTAGTCTCGGTGATCTTTATGGCGTTCTCGTCACAAACCCTGAGGCAGTCTCTGCAGAGCGAGCACCCGTACTCGTTTTTAACCACGATCTTTCCGTTTTCCTCGGCAAACACGTTCTTCGGGCAGATCTCGACGCACCTTCCGCAGCTGGTGCACTCCTCGCCTATCTCCACCTTTCCGAGCAGCCTGTACGTGCAGACAGATACTGGCTGGAACTTCGCATGCTCTCTGCCGAAACCGAGTCTCGCAACTGCCTCGAGCATCAGCTGCTGTCCCTCGTAGAGCTCCACCACAGGGATGTTGTCGAAAACTGGCCGCGTTTCCGGATCGTCGGAGATGAAGTCTCCCGAGTAGACCACTTTTGGCCCCTCGACATTGAGCCTGAGCGACACCTGGCAGCTCGGACACCCCTCTCCCTGACAGACGCAGCTCTCCTGGAGGTTGAACTTGTCTATGTTCGTCTTGAGGGGTATCAGTCCTATTCTGTGGGCGAGGATCTCGTCGTAGAGGTAGGATGAGTTCATATAGAAGTCCACGTAGTCCACTGCAAGTGTCGGCACGTGGCTCTTCATGGCTCTCCTCCAGGCGTTGGCAAACGCCGGATTCGAGTCCCTCAGGATGAACTCTGCCGAGAAACCGTCATCTCTGACAAATTCCACTTTCATGGCAAAACACCGGGATCAAAAATGAGGAAGGGTCGTTAAACCCTCCTTCCCCTCTTTCCACCCTTGGGCCTTGTTCCGTCGTGCGGTATCGGTGTAACGTCCTCGATTCTGCCTATCTTCAATCCAGCCCTCGCGAGAGCTCTTATCGCTGCCTGTGCACCTGGACCGGGGGTCGTGTGCTTGTTTCCGCCCGGTGCCCTAACCTTTATGTGGACACCCTCTATTCCCTTGTCCTTGGCGATCTCAGCAACCCTCAGTGCTGCCTGCATGGCTGTGTACGGGTTTCCCTCGTCTCTGCCTGCCTTCA
>NZ_JBPLZQ010000063.1:0-9278 GCF_054018175.1 Geoglobus sp. | reverse complement strand
CTGTCGAGCCTCCTCATCAAAGCCTCTCTCGCGAGGACGGAGCACTCGACGAGGTCGTCGTGGTCCACTACGACTATCCTTCCCCTGCTCACCTCGTGCAGCCTGTGCCCGCTCCTCCCTATCCTCTGAAGGGCCCGGCTGATGCTCTTGGGAGACCCTAACAGCACCACGAGGTCTATGTACCCGATGTCTATCCCGAGCTCAAGACTCGTGGAGCTGACGACGCATCGAAGCTCTCCGTTCTTGAGCTTCTCCTCAACCTCAAGCCTCACCTCCTTGGAGAGGGATGAGTGGTGTGCGGCGACGGGGAAGTCCTCACCGAGAACCTTTTTCAGGTTGAACACCACCCTCTCAGTCGCACTCCGGGTGTTTGTGAACACAAGCGTCGTTCTCGAATTCCGGATCATCTCGGCAAGTGTGCTGTACATTCTCTCGCTTATCTCCTCAGCTGTGGCTGAGAACAGGTTATCCACGGGCGAAATTACCCTGATGTCCATCTTCTTCTCAAACGTGACGTCAGCAACCACGCAGTCCCTCTCCCTGCCGTTCTCGTACCCGACAAGAAACCTTGCAACCTCCTCGAGAGGGTGTATAGTCGCCGACAATCCCACCCTGACCATCTTCCCCTCCTGAATCTCCTCCAGCCTCTCAATTGAAAGAGAGAGGTGTGAGCCTCTCTTGTTCTCGGCAAGAGAGTGCAGTTCATCCACAATCAGGAACTCCACATTCCTCAGCGACCTTGAGAACTTTGGAGAGCACAGAACTATCGCGAGACTTTCAGGTGTCGTTATCAGGATGTGGGGTGGCTTCCTGAGCTGTCTCTGCTTCTCCCCGCTGTCCGTATCGCCCGTCCTTACGGCAATCCTGATCCTCTGGAGCTTAACATTCTTCCTCTCCGCCAGCCCGTAAATCTCACCCAGCGGTTCCTCGAGGTTCTTCCTGATGTCGTTGTTCAGGGCTTTCAGGGGCGAGACGTAAACAACATAAACTCTATTCTCGAGGGAGTTCTCCATTGCCCTGTCAAGGAGCTTGCTCAAGGCAGTCATGAACGCTGCGAGCGTTTTCCCGCTACCCGTGGGGGAGGATATGAGGACGTTGTTCCCCTTAAACGCTTCCACAATCGAGTACCTCTGGGGTGGAGTGAACTGGCCGTATTTTTCTTCGAACCACTCCCTCAAAAGCGGGTTGAGGTGAGACTTAATCTCCTCATCGCTGTACGGCCTACCCTGTACTATCACCCTCCATCCTTAGTCAGCCCTGTTTAAAACCTTGAGGTATGAGGGTCGAACCACCGTCAGCCCAGGTAAACTATATATAATTTTGAAATCTAAATCACAAACACTAAGGGGTGTGATGTATGAAAAAGCTGCTTGTAATTCTCGCAGTTGTGGCTATTGCCCTTGCAGGCTGTGCAGGCCAGAAAGAAGGAGGGACCATCGAAACGCCGGCAAAAACGCAAACACCAACGCCCGAAGAGACCCGAACCCCGGAGCAGGGAGGTTCCGGTGGGGTGTCTGCCGGGGAGATAAAAACGCTCTACGACCTGTTCGCCTCGAAGAAGATGTATTACGGAAGGGCCACAGTAACAGAGAATGGAGAAACCTACACTGTGGAGTTCTGGTATTACTACGACGCGGATAACAGCGAGCAGATGCTCAGGATGGAGAACTCAGAAGGTGGCGTAATGATCATGCGCAACAAGTACGAGGGCTCAACCCTCACGACGACGATGTACATGAGGGGCATGAAGGACATGCCGATGCCGGAGGGCTGTGACTGGGTTGAGGTCAAAACGACCCAGACGGTCAGCCCGAGTGAGGCAGAGGAGGTCAAGGACGAGCCTGTTGGTGATGCCTTCACCGCAACTCTCAGCTACCAGGGCCAGGTGACGCAGGAGTACGAAGGAAAGTTTGTAGATGTTGATCTCACACTCTTCCAGCCAGACGGGAACGTTTGCTCGATGATGTCAATGATCATGACGCCGCAGGGATGAACATGCCATTTTTTGATAAAAATTGAAAAAAATTTTTTAACCCAGATTTTTTTGAACGGTGAGTGAAGAGGGTTTACGCGGATCTCGGACTGCTGGCCGTAGCGCTGATATGGGGTGCGACGTTTCCGGTCGTGAAGCTCGCCCTGGAGTACGTTTCTCCCTTCGCATTCAACGCCATCAGGTTCCTGCTCACGTTCATCCTCTTCATCCCGTTCGTCAGAAAGGGAGAATTCACCGTGGGGATCAAGATAGGGTTCGCGTCCTTTATCGGCTACGCCCTCCAGACGGTGGGGCTCGAGTACACGACGGCAACAAACGCGGGTTTCATAACCTCCACCTACGTCGTGCTGACGCCGATCGTCGCGTACATACTGTACAGAGAAAGGCTGACAAAGACAGAAATTTTTGCGGTCATCATGGCGTTTGCCGGCATCTACCTGCTGTCAGGATACTCCGGATTCAGCTACGGTGACATACTCATGATTCTGTGCGCGGTTGCCTTCGCCTTTGAGATAGCGATGATTTCAAAGTACGCAAGGGAGATGAGTCCCATGAGCCTCGCAGGCTGGCAGGTGTTCGCCATAGGCATCTTTTCAGCACTTCCAGCAGCCCTCACCACTGACAGGCTCGTCTTCAACCAGTACGTCCTCATCGCCCTGGCCGTAACGGGCCTGCTCGCAACGTTCGCTGCGAAGATACTCCAGAACTACATGCAGGCTCACACCAAGTCGGTCGACGCGGGGATCATCCTCTCACTCGAAGGCGTGTTTTCCCACATCTTCTCAGCAATCTTTCTCAGCGAGTCCCTCACTGCCGTTCAGTATGCTGGGGTCGCTCTCGTGTTTCTCGCAGTCATATCGATCTCAGCCCTGCAGGACAGAGGATGACCGCAGAACCTTTCCCTTCAGCCTGACGTGATCGATAAACGCCCGGTAAACCTCATGTCTGCCGAGCGTCAGGGAGTCCCCCACGACGATCAGCAGCCTCCTGGCCCTCGTGAGGGAGACGTTAAACCTCCGCATATCTTCGAGAAAGCCTATTCTGCCATTTCTGTTGCTTCTGACGAGAGAGATCACGATCACGTCCTTCTCCCTTCCCTGGAAACCGTCCACGGTTTTGACCTCTACGCGAAGCATGCTCCTGAGAAGCCGGACCTGGTCGTCGTACGGCGAGATTACAGCTATTCTCTCACCCTCGACCCCCATTTCCTCAAGCTTCCCGACGACCTTCCTGACGATTTCCGCCTCGTACCTGTTGTAAAGCGACGTGGACGACTTTTTCCGAAGTTCGTGCCTTGCATAGCTGTCCGAGGTGTCTATGAAGACGAGCGGACGCTCGGTAAGAGACTCGGAGAGGGTGTCACCGGCATTCAGGTCAAAGTCGCGGATTGAAACGCTCCTTACACCCTCGTGTGTCCTGAGCCTGCCACCGTAAAAAACTCTGGACGGAAACTCAGCGAGAATCTCGTTCATCCTGTACTGAACGTTCAGCAATTCTGACTTGAACGGAAATCGAGAAATCAGGATCTCAAAACACGTTCTCTCAAGCTCTCTCGCACTCCGGCTAACAACCGTCGGTGGCAGCTGCCTGTGGTCTCCAGCGAGGACGAACCTCTCCGCCCTCGAGACAGGAATTAGGACGCTCGGAATGGTTGACTGGGTGGCCTCATCGACGACTGCAACGTCGAATCTGCACTCGAGCAGAAATGACGTGGAGTTGGTGCTCAAAACGACGTCAGCTCCCTCAATCAGATCGTCCATTATCTCCCGCTCGATCCTCGCTGCCTCGTCCAGGATGCCGGAAATCTCGTCGTTGAGCCGTATCCACCTCGCCATTGACCTCAGCACTGCTCCGGAAACGCCCCTGTAAACCCTGACTCCCTCCTCTGCGAGCCTGAGAATTTCACTGTCCGAAAGCCCCCTCCGGACCCGAGGCACCGGTCGGGTTTCCCTGTCTCTCCGTTCCATCAGCTCAGTAGCAATGCTCCACAGCTCCTCGACCTCCCTGTAACGATCGTGGGACTTCATGAGGTGAAACACGGACGTCTCGATGAGGTTCGGTTCGATCCTGCTGGGATGTCCGAGCCTCAAGACTTTCAGCCTACCGTACAGCCTTTCCACAAGGTTGTCCACTGCTGTGTTGCTGTCTGCCGTCGCCAGCACTTTGCTGCCCCTCTCAACCTCCTGCCTTATGTACTCCACAACGGTTCTCGTCTTTCCAGTGCCAAAAGGACCGTGTATCAGGAAGAAGTCCTCCTGGGCGAGGGCCTTTGAAACCGCCCTCATCTGGGACGGGTTGAGGTGCACGTCAAATGGCTTGAAATCGTGTTCACCGTGATCCTCCGTGTCCCTGATGCCGAGGATGAGTTCAATCGCCCTGAGACCGCTCTCAGTGATCCTCTGAAGGTTTTCATCCATCCTTCTGAAGGTGGTGTCGTTTACGAACAGGTCGATCCTGACGTTCCTGAGACTGATGTCCGGACGCCTCTCGAACTCGACAGAGATGTAGCGCCTCCCCCTTTCGACGACCGTGCCCTCAACCCCTCTCTCAAGAGGTTTTCCGTTGCTAACGAGCACCACGTCTCCGGGATCAATATCTGTTACAATCTCCCTGTCCCTACCAAAGCGGACGATGACTCTTTTCGGAGTGCTGGATACCACCTTTCCTCTCAGCCCCAGAACAGCCTTTCCCGCCCTCTCCCTCTCAATACCCGTAAGGGACCTGATTTCGTCGATAGCCCTTCGCTTCTCCTCCTCCCTTTCGAGGTTCAGCAGGTGTCTCAGGCGCCTTATGTACTCACCAACCATACGCACCACAAGAGTCAGAAAGTACGGCCTTCATCATCGCTCACGCTCAGTTCCTGCCAAATTCATCATCTGTCGGCTGTTCTTCGAGAGGTGAGATAAATGTTTTGCATGCCTGCCTGAAGAGCGACCAACATGTGACGCCCCAACCAGAATAAAACACGTGTGAACCTCACCATAAACAGGGATATTCTGGAAGCTTCCCGCAAGTACATACCTAATCTCAGCGATTTTGTTGAAAAGAAGCTTTTGGAGTTTCTGCAGTTCGTAAACCGCCCTCTCGGAGTGGAATGGAGTAGCCCCGCGGGGGCTATAGATGTTAAAAATCAATAACCCCCAAAAAGAATAAATAAATCCTAGACTACAGTCAATACATAATGGGAAAACAATTCCACGACGATGAGGGATTGCTACTAGGACAACTGAGATTGGCTGAAAAAGAACTACCTGAAAGAAGCTTTAAATTAATTCTGGGTTTTAAAAAGAAATTGCTTGCAGAAGGTGTTGGAAAATTGAGGATATCGAGGTATATTGGTATTTTAAGGAAGATATACCAATTACACCCCGTAGAGCTTGGTGAATGGAGTAAAGACGACATCATCGAGATCTTGGCACTAATCGAAGAGAAAGGGTACAAAAGAGGCACTATCAATGAATTCAGGAAAACCCTGAAGAGGTTCATAAAATATGCCTACGGTGAAAAGTCCGAACTTTTGGATTATGTCAGCCAAATAAGAAAACGTGAGAGAAGGATTCCAGAGATTATAAACGAAGATGATGTTTTGAAGGTTATAGACGTCTTGGATCATCCAAGAGATAAAGCAATGATTGCTGTTTGTTATGAGGCTGGTTTAAGAATTGGAGAGCTTGCATCTTTGAGAATAAGGGACATACAATGGCTGTCGAATTCTAAAGGTGAATTGATAGCTAAAATTAAGGTCCGCGGTAAAACTGGCGAAAGAGTAATACCAATTATTATGGCCACCTCATATCTAAAGAGATGGCTCGACGAGCACCCATATTCCGATAACATAAATGCATTCGTCTTTTGCGCATTAGCCAACAACAATTACGGTGGCATGATTAGCTACAGAAACATATACAAAATATTTGTCGAAGCCGGAAAAAAGGCAGGATTGCGGGTTAAACTGCACCCCCACATATTAAGGCACTCAAGGGCCACAATTCTGGCCAAATACTTAACCGAAGCCCAAATGTGTCAATTTTTTGGGTGGGTTCAGGGCTCTGACATGCCAAGAATATACGTACATCTTTCTGGGAGAGATGTGGACAGCTCAATAATGAAAATATATGGATTTGAAACAGAAGAGGAAAAAGAAGAGGTGAAAGCGAGGCCGAAAAAATGTCCGAGATGTGGATACATAAACGCACCAACCGACATATATTGTGGAAGATGCGCTTTGATACTAGATGAAGGGGAAAGAGCAAGGTTAGAGATGGAAGAGCCAAGAATAGTGCGTGATTTGATAGATTACATCGCACACGATCCAGAAAAATTCGAAAGATTAAAAGAAATGATTGAATTCATTGAAAAATTGAGAGAAAATCCCGAGTTGACACAAATGCTATTACAACTAAGAGCTAAGTAGGGCTTTTAACACCTTATAGTTCCAACCAAGTTTTTGTTCAAAATTATAGAGTCTGGATCTTAGAAATATGTGACAAAAAACTAATGAGTCTATTTTTGACGTGAGCAACATTCTCACACTCAAAGTCTATCTGAACAACAACCTCCTCTTCACAAGGGATCTCGGCGGCGTTACTTCTGTTACCGACACTATCTCTATCTCAACGACCTCACTCAGCTACGGGCAGAGCTACTCAGTCTCGATAGTCGTCAAGGCGGTCAGCGGCTCCACGAACTCTTCGACGGTCACGTTCAGCACCTGTCAGAAGGTCACCCAGCCACAGGGCTGTGAGTACGTCACCGTCTACCTGAGAGGTCTCAACAGCCCGTACGACATGTACATCAGAGGTGCGGATGGCAGATGGTACAAGATCGGAACCGTCGAGCTCACACCACTCGGCAAGAGTGTCAGAAGCTGGACGAACCCGCCCGCGGTCTCGTCCGTCACACCCGGTCAGGGACAGCTCAGGCTGTACATCTCAGGGACCTCCTCGGGAATGCTCACCACGACGAGTGAGGAGTACATCGCCGACGCGCCTTCCGGCATAGTGAGCTGGGCGCAGAGCAACGCCAACAGCATTGACAGGGCGATTGACACAACCTGTCCTGTCAGGAGCTCGTCGAGCGGACCTACGAACCCGTCCGGTAAGTACACAATAACAGTCCGCCTGATCGAAAGCGGAATCGGAACCGCCCCGTACTACATAGTCGGCCATGACACTGACTCCAACAGGTACTACTACCTTGGAAACGTCTATCCGAACGTCGGAGAGGGCTCCGTCTGGAGTGCAAGGAACCCGCAGTCCACCACCGTGCCGGCAGACGCGATGAACAACATCAACACTAACGGCTTCAGCAACTATCCGAAGCTCGGAACATACGAGTGGTCAGGAAGCCCTGACCCGACACAGGGCACGAACCCGATCCTGACCATAACCAACCCGACCTACAGGGGTTACACCTGGAACGTGATGCAGGGCTACTACGTGTACGTCAACGCCCAGTAATCTTTCCCTCTCTTTTTTATTCTGTTTTTACAGACTCCCTGTACAAATCCTGAGTGTCGTATGGTGTGATCAGCACCGTCAGGTGCGCCATTTTGTTGAGAACATTCATGCGGTACACTGTATAGCCTATGTCGGTGATACCATAATCAATAGCTCCCGAGTCCTCGACGATCACGACATTGTAGTCCTCTCCAAGCGGGCCGGAGAGGTATGCAAGCTTGAACACGTCCGGTATCTTTCCGTCCGGAAACATGTCCTTCGCCGGAATTACGACGTACGCGTGCCAGTCCAGAAGAGAGTCTATGTAGAGCACGAGCAAGTCAGCCCTTATGCCGAGGGCCTTCAGCAGGTACATATTGAAGAGAGCATCCACGGTGCAGTGACCACCCCTGAAGAACAGGAAGCTCTTCACGTAGCTGTCGCTCTCGTTGAGCCACCCTTCCTCGATTCTGTCCCCGTCAAGGTACTCGAACCTTATTGGTTTCCCTATCCAGTCCAGTCTTGGCGTCCCTTTTGGAAGCGCGACCGGAGTGAGCTCATAGCTGACGAAGAGGTATTTCTCCAGCCTCGACATGTTGTGCCTCTCCACGTACTCTCTCACCTGCTCAGCCAGCCTGCCCATGATCCTCCAGTCCTCCGGGTTGTCCCTAACATCATACCAGTGTATCCACATTGGTATCGTCACGGTCTCCATCTTGTACCTCGTCGTCAGCGTTCCGGATTCGTAGCCCAGATACAGAAAGTAGCTGGGGTAGTTCGCGTCAAACGTCTGCGGGTACCGCTTTTCGGTGGTTATGTTCACCCTGAAGACGTAGTGCTCCTTCCCCACCCACGAATCGTAGCCGACAATGATGTACTCGTACCACGTGTCGTTTATCTTCTTGATGTACGCTCCCTCCAGCGGCTCCTCGTGCCCCTTGCTGACGTAGTAGAACCTCCCGCCGGCGTACTTGAAGATCGTCTCCGGATCCTTTATCCTCAAATACCTCGCGTACTCGTAAACCTCGTAGGGTATCTCCCCCCTGTCCACCAAGACTTTGATCTCCTCGAGGCTCCACGGCTCCCATATCCTGAGCTTCTTCTTCTCTATCGGGTCTCCCGGCAGGAACTTTGACAGCGGGGCGATCACGATAATGGAGGTGAGCGTTAAGTAGGTAAGGACGAGCAGAACCGCTCCCGCACCGGCAAGGAACCACCAGATCCTCATCCTTACACCCCTCGAATTTCAGGGAGGCAAAAAATCTGCTTTTAATCTGAGGGGTCTTTCTCCACCACCTCTTTTGCCGAGCTGAGGTCTCTCTCCACCAGCTCTGCAACATACTCAAAGAACTCAGCCCACGTCTCCTTCTTCGCCCTCGCCTTCAGCACCTGAAGCGTCCAGTAAACGTCCTCGGGCAGGGTGAGTGACTTGGTGCCCACCTTTGCCATGATTGTAACTCTGGATGAGGAGGTATATAACTGTTTGCCGTAAATACGGAAAACACTTCATTTCCCGGATATACCAAACCTTTATATACTTGCCTCCACATACACACAATCATGGAACCGGGGAAGCGGGTTGGGTTCAGGTATGTGGTTTTCGGGATCATCGTCACCCTCGCGATCACGGCGCTCGTGGGATACGCCCTGTCCTCACCAAGTCAGGTTCCCGCTCCTGAGCTCAAAAACAGGGATCCGGCCTTCAAAATCTTTGCAGTCCAGCTTTATGAAATAAACGGAAACAAGAGGACGTGGGCGTACTACAAAGTAGGCGATCAGGAACTCAGGAGAGACGTGATCGAGGTCTCGCTCACCAAACTGCTGTTCACCGACGTGGGCATGAGAGT
>NZ_JBPLZQ010000062.1:0-5092 GCF_054018175.1 Geoglobus sp. | reverse complement strand
AAACTTCACAAAAAACTCCACATAGTGCAATCGGAGACTCTGCAACCCCGGATCAAGTATCCCGAGGAGAATGTTAATCACATGCCCGAGTGCGAAGACGATGATTGCAGCTATAATCCCTACCGGTCCCGAAGGCCAGAGCATCTCAAAGGCCATGTAGTTGAAGGCCACAGCAAATCCAACACTCGCGAGTCCCACAGCCAGCAATCGCGCGTAACTTATCGTGTTGCTAAGCAGCGTCAGATACTCGATCAGGAACATTGGTCCCTCGCCTATGATGGTCAGAACAGCCCAGATGATTATGAACGGCACTGCCGCGATGTAGGCAGGGTTTAGCTCAAAGGCTGTCTTTCCTGCCATGTTGTTCATTATGAAGCCCGCTATAATCAGTGCTATGCTGATCAAAGCCATGAGCCAGTTAAATTTCTCCTCGATCGCGTGCTTCCAGCCATGCTCTTTGGCGACATTTCTGATGCCTATTATGTAGGCAAGTGCCATGTGAAGAACACCTATGGCAATGGTCAGGACAAGAATTGCCGGTGCCTTCTCAAGTCTATTGACATGGGGCAGTTCAGTAAATATGTGTGCGATCTCGCTCTCATGTCCTAAAAGTTTAGCGAACACCGTTTTATGACCAAACAGTTCAAATCCAAAGAACTCTCCGTAAACGAACCCGAACACTATTGTGGAGATCGCCGAATAGTTCAGAACCTTCAGAAGTGCCTGCCAGCCCTCCGTTTTGAACTTGGTCGACAGCCATAGTCCGAGCGCGAGGATGACAATGCCGTAACCAATATCGCCGAGCATGAAGCCGAAGAATATCGGAAAGAGTATGGACATTATCAGAGTGGGGTCTATCTCGTTGTACTTCGGCACCGCGTAGGAAGTCGTCAGAAGTTCAAACGGTTTCGCGAATCCGGGGTTTTTCATCGCAGTTGGTGGCTCGAACCTCTCGTCGCTTATCTTCAGCGCGACAACTTTGCCACCAGTCTCGGTCCTGATGGTCCTTTCAAACTCCTCGTAAGACTCCTCCGGAACGTAGCCAACGAGCACAAACGCGTACTTTGATGTTGCCGCCCTAAGTGGAAGCTCGCTTTTCTCGAGCTCTATGCTGAGGTGCTCCTCAAGAGCAAGGAGAAGGTCGAGGTTCTCACTTTCGTACCTCTCTATCTCCTGGCTGAGCTTCTCGAGCTCTTCCTTCAGCTTTCTCTCCTCATCGTCGAGCTGGCTCAGCCTTTCATCGTAGTCAGCATCAATTTCGGGAACAGATATCTCCCTAAATGCGAACTCCTGAAGGACCTTGAATACATCGTCAGCTTTTTCCTTTCTGACGAAAACTGCCACGACGAGTTCACCGTCGTGCTCTCCCGTGAAGATCTCAAAGTCCTTCGTAACTTCAGTAATCCTCTCAAACGGATTTGCCCTCACATAACCGACGAAGACTTCGAGGCTCCTGTATCCCTGGAGAAGGTTTGCAGGCACGCCGAGAGACTTCAGAGGATATATGCTCCTCCTCTCATCCTCTATCCTCCTGATCCGGTCTTCCACTTCCTTGATCCTGCTAACCCTCGAATTTATTAGTTCCTCAAGCTCTGAAACTTTCCTGTCGAGCTCTCTATCGAGTTCCTTCACGCTGAACACTTTCCTTGGTTCGTAACCGTCCTTAACACCAGCGTGAGAGAGGAGAGACCTTACAGTAACGAGGAACTTGGAGAGTTTCGAGGCCTTCTCGAGCGGTTCACCAATTCTGAAGTACTCATCCTCCTCCCCGTAGTCCTCAATGTGGATCCTGTTGAGCCTGTAAAGGATGTCTGAAGTGGCCTCCAAGTACTCCTTCGGCCCCACTACAGATACCTTAACCATCCTTACAGGCTCAAGCATTTTCGATCATCCTCACAAATTCACTGTACAGATCATTCACAACATCATCAATTCTCGATTCACCCTTTCTGACCATCTCGTTTATCTCAGCGAGCTTCTGCTCCCTGATCTTCTCCTTCTCCTTCTCCACCTCTGCCTTTGCCTTCTCCAGAATTTCCTGCCTTACCCTCTCGGCCTCTTTGTTTGCATCCTCAAGGATCTTCCTCGCTTCCTCCTTTGCAGCGAAAATCTTCCTCTTTTTCTCTTCTTCCGCCTGTTTTATCTCTTCCTCGATTTTCTGCTCAGTCTCCTTTATTTTTTTAAGGATCTCTGTTTTCTCCATGCCGTTTCACCCCATAAAAGATGATACTAAGGGCCTCAACCTGTCGTGATTGAAATGATATTTAAGGATTTTCTTTTTTAACGATCGTTAAAGGCTGCTATAACGGATATACTCTAACCATCTCGCCCGCTTCAACAACTTCCGTGTTCTCGTCAATTATCGTATACCCATTCGCCTTTGTGATGCTGCTCAGTATGCCGGAACCGTAGGAGGAAATGGGGCGGGCGACCATGCTGGAGAAGTCCACCCTCACCCTCACAAAACTCGTGAATCCTGCCTTGGAGTAAACGTCTTCTGAGAGCTTTGCCATGTAGGATAGCTCCTCTCCGGCGTGAAGCATCTTCCTCACCGCAGGTTTCAGGAGGAGGAACGCCGATGCCACGCATGCCGCCGGAAATCCGGGAAGAGCGAGAACCGGGGTGGACCCTATCAGCCCTGCCACAGTTGGTTTTCCGGGCCTCAGAGAGATCCCTCTGAACAGCACCTGACCAAGCTCCTGTAACACCGGATACATCATATCCCTTTTCCCGACAGACGTCCCGCCTGTCGTCACCACGATGTCGTATTCGTGAGCATCGGAGAGAGCGTTCAGTATTGACTCCCTGTCGTCTGGCACAATGTCAGAGACATCGACGCTCGCACCCCACTCCCTCAGGTATGAAGAAATCATTATTCCATTGCTCTCATAAACCTTCCCCTCCACGAGCTCCTCGCCGGGTCTGACCAGCTCGTCCCCGGTTGGAATGACGAGAACCCTCGGCTTCCTGAAAACCCTGACCTCCTCGACACCAGCAGACCTCAGAAGGGCTAAGTGGTGTGCTCTCAGCAGTTCCCCCCTTCTCGCTACTGCGTCACCCCTTTTAACATCTTCTCCTGCAAGCCCAACGTTTTCATGCTTTCTGACAGCCTTGTACACAGCTACCTTTCCGCCGAACTCCTCAGTATCTTCGGCTTTCACCACCGCATCGAAGCCCTCAGGGACTGCATCCCCCGTATGCACCCAAACCGCGTCCTTCCCGATCTCGAGAATTACGGGGCTGGTCCTGCCAGCCTGCCTGACGTCGTCACTCCTGACAGCATACCCGTCCATCGCCGCCCGGTTGTAGTGGGGGATGTCTATCTGAGAGAAAACATCCTCGGCGAGGACCCTCATGTGTGCCCTTTCCAGCGGTACCTCCTCTGCATCTCCCTTCCCAAACTCACGCACGTTTTCGAGGAGTATCCTCCTCGCATCCTCGACACTCGTCAGGTTTTCGAAGAGCATCTCAACCACCACTTACGGGAGGGAGAAGGGCGACTACATCTTTCTCGTCAAGCACCTCATCGCCCTCCACCACCCTTCCGTTCACCATCACGATCGAGTATTCATAGAGCTTTTCGAACTGCGGGTACCTCGATTTTAGCAATTCCATCAGCTCGCCCAGGGTTTTTGCATCCACCTCAAGCTCCTTCGCTCCTGCAATCTCACGGAAGTTTGCAAACAGCTTTACCCTCACCACCTGCTACCACCCTTTTTACCTGCGAACTGCAGCCAGAGTATTGGAAATACGATTCTCAAGCCTTTCGCTGTTTTACGGTGCGACCTCCACGAACACGATATCACCGCTCATCTCCCCCTTCTGCAGGAGGGGAACTGGCGTGGCGTGTGAAAACTTTAAAGGTTGCCAGGCTACTTTCCGGCCCTCCCCCTGTCACCATGGCTCGGTACGAACTCCACACCTGGATGTCTCTGCATTATGGGCTGTTGATAGAGATCCATGAGCTCGTAAACCTCGGGAGGTACTTCCGTGGAGACGTTGAGACCAAACTCCCGGATCGTCTCGACGGTCAGCGGGTAGTCGTGAGTCCACCTCCCTTCTGTGAGTACTTTCGCCACCTCTCTTGCCCTCTCCTCCCCGAGTTTGTCCTTAAGAAGCGAGAAAACGAAGTCCCTCACCTGGTTTATCGCCTTCTCCGCAATGTCAGCCATTATGAGGGTTTGATCGTCCACGTCCTTCAGGTCCTTCTTCTCAACGGCCTTCAAGATTGACGGTGCCGGATAGTTCATGAGCTGCGGATCTACAGGTCCGAGAACTGCGTGGGGATCCATCACTATCTCGTCCGCTGCAAGAGCGATGAGAGTCCCGCCGCTCATGGCATAGTGGGGGACTATGACTGTTGTTTTTGCTGGATGGTCGTGAAGCGCTTTGGCGATCTGGGTTGCGGCGAGAACGAGTCCACCGGGCGTATGGATGATCAGGTCTATTGGCCTGTCTTTTGGCGTGCTCCTTATCGCCCTCAGCACCTTTTCCGAGTCGTCGATGTCTATGTACCTGTAAACGGGAATGCCGAGGAATCCTATGCTTTCCTGCCTGTGTATCATCGTGATGACGTTGCTTCCCCTTTTTTCTCCAATCTTCTCCATGAGCCTCTTTCTCGCGGAAACGAGCATCTGGTGTTTCATCTGCGGCATGAAGATCAGGTAGAGAAAGATCAGCAGCCAGAAGATTCCGCTGAGGGAGTATGCATCGTACATGTGCGGAAATCTGCATTAATTATTATAAAAGTCAATCGCTATCCGCCAGTCACTCACACCCGGAACATCACCTGGCTTGCGGTCCTCAGCTTCCTGCGAATCCTGTGCATCTCGTAAACGTAGAGCATCATCGTGCCCTCGACATACCTGTCGAACCCGAAAGCCCTTTCTATGAAGTCGGCATGCCTCCTGTCCCTGACGTAAACGACATACTCGCTCCCGAGGTTGGTCATCTCCAGGATTATGGGAATGAAGAACCTGTCCCACTCGTATTCATCCACGTGGCTGGCTATGAACTCCAGTTCATCCCTGTCGAGATCGTACTCCTGACCGTCTCTCGCCCTTATGGACGGGCTGTCCATCTCGAGCAGCGC
>NZ_JBPLZQ010000061.1:0-30124 GCF_054018175.1 Geoglobus sp. | reverse complement strand
TCAGCACTCTCGCGCCGATGGCATCGATGGCACAGCTCTCACTCGCTATCACGTAACCGAAGTCACCCTCCCCGACAATCAGCGGTTTGAAACCGAGGGGGTCTCTGTATCCGATCAGCGTGTCGTTAAGAGCCATGACGAGGGTATAACTCCCGTTTAGCTTCCGGGAAACTGACTTAAGTGCGGAAACGATGTCTCCGTTGAGGAGTTCTTTGGACAGCAGCTTGGCTATGACTTCGGTATCCGAGTCTGTAATGAACACCGCTCCCTCGTTCTCGAGCTCTTCTCTCAGAGAAAGGTAGTTAACGAGATTTCCGTTGTGGGCTATTGCCAGTGCCCCGCTCTTTGTTTTTACGAGCAGAGGCTGGGCGTTTTCAATCTTGCTCTCACCGGTGGTGGAGTACCTCACGTGTCCCACAGCGATGCTGCCATTCATTTCATTCAGCTTTTTCTCTTCGAAGACCTCGCTGACCAGACCCATTCCCTTGTGTATGTGTATGTAGTCGCCAAAAACTGCAATGCCAGCAGACTCCTGACCCCGGTGCTGGAGAGAATAGAGAGAAAAGAACGCAAGTCTTGAGGTCAGGTTTTCATCCCTGCAGTAAACCCCGACGACACCACACATCTCAGTATCTGTCCTTCTTCTTCCTGACCCAGCTGTAGCTCCTCATCCTCTTGCTCCTTCCAAAGCCGCATGCGGCGCAGTAGCCCTTCCTCCTGTGGAAGGAAACCCTACCACATCTCCTGCACTTTATGTGAACTATTTTCCTGCCCCTCTTACCCATTGCAGCCGTTCCGTCAGACATTGCACCACCTCACTGCGATGGAGAAACGAAAACGACGGTATCTCCCCTAATAACCACGCTGCCGAGCTTCTTAACCACTTCCCCATCCTGAATTTCCTCGGCGTTTATCAGCACGAGGTTCATGTGTATGTCGTAACCGTCGAGTATTCCCCTGAACTCCCTTCCACCCTTCAGCCTTACGAGCACAGACGTGTTCAGCGACTTGTTCAGCACATCAAGAGGCCTTGCCATTTTTAATCCTCCGTGAACTTTTTATTCCCCATTGGTTCGTGTGTATAAAAAAATATCGGATGGTGCTATGAAAAGGCAGAAGCTCAGGAAAAAGGAGACAAAGAGGATACTGAAAGAGATCGAGGAGACCACAGGAGTTAGGCTGGAGGGAGAACTGGAAAGGGTGGACGTGGCAGGAAGTACGGTCCTGCTGCTTGACGGAGAGCCGGTCCTCCTCGAGCATGACGGCAGGTACTACTTCACAGTCTACGGCATAATGAAGCACCGGCCCGAAGGGGGACAGGTTATCGTGGACGAGGGTGCGGTGAAGTTCGTGATGAACGGGGCAGACGTGATGAGGCCAGGAATAGTCGAGGCAGACCCTGAAATCAGGGAGGGAGACTTCTGCTATGTCGTCGTAGAGAAAAAGCTGACCCCGCTCGCGATCGGTATTGCGCTTACAAGCGGAGATGACATGATCGGTGAGAGGGGGAAGGTCGTGGAGAACATACACCACCTGAACGACAGGGTGTGGAAATTCTTTTTCAAGAGAGACTAGTAGGGCCTCAGAGCCGTGGAGGCTCATCACCCTTCAGAATGTTCAAACCTCATCATCGGCCTGCACAGCTAAGGTCATCGTGAAAAATACATTTTCGGTCGCTGTTAAATAAGCCCGAGAAACTCCAGGGCCTCCACCACCCCGTCTCCATTGGGCCTCGACGTGACGATGTCCGCGACCCTCTTTAACACCACGTCTGCGTTGGCAACCGCAACACCTACGCCGGCGACCTCGAGCATGTCCACATCGTTGTGGGAGTCGCCTATTGCCACGAACCGCTTCACGTCAACACCCATGCGATCTGCCACGTACCTCAGCGCTTTGCCCTTGCTCACGCTCTCGTCAACTATGTGGTAGGCGAAGCCCGAATCGAGCAGCCGTACGCCCATTCCCTCAATGAGCCTTGCGGCATCATCCCTCGGAAATGTTCGCCTGAGACATATCTCGGATTTTCTGAAGTCATCGTCAAGCAGCTCAACGTCATACCTGGCTTTCAGAACTTCAAGGGCCCTGTAGCACTTTTCCTTATCTCCGAGAACCGTGTCCTCGCCGTCGTACTCGAACCTCACAACCCCTCCGTTTTCACATATGACAATGTCCGACACACCGATGAGCTTCGCAGCTGTTCTCGCAAAGCAGGACATGTTTCCCGTCGCAAGAACAACAGGCACCCTGAGTTTTCTCAACGCCTGAACCGCGTTGCAGTTGAGACTTCTCTTTCTGTCGGTGATCGTGCCGTCTATATCAATCGCCACGCCCTCTATCTCCATGGAAAAAACGAAACGTATTAATAATTTTAATTTTCCGCTTTCTCCATGCTCGGACTCGATTTCAGCAGGACTGTCCTCATTGGCAGCATATTCTACTCGAGACACAAAATAGTGGAAGACCACAGCAGGGGTGTTTTCGACAGGGATAAGGCTGAGGAGCTGATAAACAGGCAGGATGAGCTTTCAGACCACTACGGAATAGACGGTATACTTGACGTTGTTGCGGAAACTGGAGAGGCGATCGTCAGGTATCTTGAATTCGTGGCAGACGTGACTGAGAAACCGTTTATCCTCGACGGATACGTGGAGGCAAGGACTGCAGGGCTGAGGTACGCGATGGAAGTCGGCCTTGTGGACAGGATCATTTACAACTCCATCAACCCGATCAACACCAAGGACGAGATCGAGCTTATAAGGGAGGCTAAGGTCAGGAGCGCGGTCATCTTCGACTATGATCCGTCCTACACGTCCCCAAGCAGGAGAATCCTCCTCCTCTCCGGAGACGGACGGAGGGAGGGGTTGATCTCGAGGTCAAAAAAACTCGGAATCGAGAACATGCTGATCGACGTTGTTCCAACGGATATAAAGAGCCTCGGAGAGGTCATCGAGACTCTGCTCCTCGTGAAGTCCACATATCCTTATCCGGCAGGCTGCGGGCCCGCAAACGTCAGTTACTACATGGCCGACTACCTTAAGGAGGAGCTCGACACCAAGGTCCTTGTGAGCAGCGTTGACAGTGCTGCCCAGATCTTCAGCGACTTTCTGCTTTACGGACCAGTAGAAAGGGCTGAAATAGCATTTCAGAGTGCTTACATAGTAGAGGAGATAAAGGAAGGCCTGAGCATGAAGATTCACGAACTCCTGGGTGGTGGGTATGATTGAGGAAGTGGCAGGCAACGCCCTCAGGCTGCAGAAGGAGGCAGTCCAGGCGATAGAGAAACACAGGTTTGAGGGGTTCAGATTTGAACACGCTGAGGGGTTCGTCAACGCAGTGAGGGATATGAGGGCACTTGATGGTCAGAGTGACTCTGCGTTTCAGCTCTACAGGAGCTCGCTCATAGCGCATTTCGAAACCCTGACTTCGCTCACCGACACCATCCAGCCGTTCGAGAGCGCGTTTCTGGAATGGATGCAGACACCGGTGGCGTTCAAACGCCTAATGGAGCTGGACAGCTCTTTCAGGGAAAGTGTCGAGGTTCTTGCCAGGACAATAGACGAGAGCGATGAAATAATCTCACTCGAGGCCATGAGGCTCGCGAACGGGTTCTATGGCGTGACATCTGCAAAGGACTTCGCCGCGATTCCAGGATCTACTCTCAGCGTTCTCGCGAAAATCGTCGAGTGGGCCGGGATAGACAGGGACGACGCTAAAACGATACTCGCCTCCAAATCCTGGGGGCTTCTGACGTCTTACGTCTTTGGGGACACGTTTCTGCAGGTCATCAGGGAGACGGGGGACATGGTCAGAGCTCTGGAGGCCGAAAAGAGGGCGATGAAGGGAATGCTGCTCGACCCGGTTAGGTTTCAGATCGAGATTATGAAGAGCTTTGGGTTCTCGTCCTTCAGCCCCGAGAGGTACTACGAGATGTACACGTCCAAATTTACATCCTTCATAGACCGGGCTTTTGAAGAAGGGGTTCACCCCGCAAACATCGTGGTTCTGCCAACCCATGTCGGCGATGTGGGCCACCACATAGGATGGCAGTACTACAGCATCTGCAGGGACGAGATGAACATGGAGATCCTCAGGGTCCACTACTCGCTCCTTGAGGAGAACATCTGGAAGGTCATCGAGGGTGGGCACATCAGGAGCGTTCTCGACCTTTCAACGTACTTCACGGGGATTTCCGCGGCATACATCTACAGGCTGCTAAGCGACGAGGGGTTCACGGCGAACATGCTCACCCGCCTTTTCACAGAGCGCTTTTACCACTCGATAATGGCCAGGCAGTTTGAGAGGTACATGGTTAACGAGCTGCACGTGAACGACTTTCTCGACTTCGCTGCGAGGGGTGAGAAGATCGGAAGAGCTGGATGGAGAATCAGAGACTACGAGATCGACTTTTCACCGCTTTCAGATTCCAAACTTTTGAACTCGGGAGAGATGTACGCGTTTCCATTCTGCGTGACGTCCACCAGATTTGCCTCTCTGATGAAGTTCGTAGACATGCCCTGCCTTCTCGCCCCGGAGCCGCCGAGCATAACGGTAATGGTGAACGCGATAGCAGCGAATCCGGAGAGAGCCTTCGCTCCGGTGAACCTCTGCAAGGGATGCGCCACGGCCGAGATTCAGCCCAACAGATGCCTGCTCTGCAAGGCCGAGAGCGTCATCTGAAAATTTTTATAATTTTTCTGCAGGCTGATGTTCATGAGGCTTGAGGACATCCTCGGGATGTTTGAGGGAGACTGCTCATCCAGGCTCTTCTGGATCTCGACGTGGGATGGAGTGCCGCACCTCGCTCCCGTTTGCTTCGTCAGGGTGATGGATGGAAAGATCGTGGTGGCGTATAACTTCATAAAAAAGACGTCAAGGAACGTGGAGAGAACCGGAAAGGCAGCGATAGGTTTTGCTGAGAGAGGAGAGGAGGGTTTCTTCGGGTACATGGTGAAGGGAAGGGCGTGGATGGACTACGACGGAGAGTATTTCGAGGAGATAAAGAGGTTCGTTGAGGAGAAGACTGGCGGAAAGAGAAGCCCTGTGGGAGCGCTTGTTATAGAGCCGGAAGAGGTTTACTCCCTAAAACCTGGGAACGAGAGGAAGAGGATAATTTAGCCGAAGAACTTAGGGAGCACAGTTATTACCCTGCAGAAAGGTAATCCGGTATATGGAATCGGGCTTCGAAATAGTGTTCTGCAGGCAGTGCAGAAACGCCCTGTACGACGTCAGGTCCATAGAGGAGGACGTGAGAGAGATCGTTCGAAAAAGCAGATGGAGTGGCAGGAAGAGCCACGAGAAAATCAAGGCGGGGTTTTCCGCATGCCCTAACTCCTGCGCCTCGCCCCAGATAAGGGACTTCGGAATCGTGGCATTCATCACCCCAGAACTGAATCCCGAGGCATGCGCTTCGTGTGGCAGGTGCCTTGAGGCCTGCAGGGAGGGTGCGGTGAGGTTCACCGACCACCCTGAATTCGGTGAGGGGTGCATAGGCTGCGGTGACTGTGTGAGGGCATGTCCTAATGGCGCGATATCCGGGAACGTCAGGTTCAGGGTGCTTGCGGGAGGCAGGCTGGGAAGGCACCCCAGGTTTGCAGATGAGGTTGCAGTAATCGACAGGCTTGAGAGTGCCTTAGGTGTTTTCAGACTAATCGTTTCGATGAGTGAAGAGAGCGGAACAAGGTTCAGCCACATACAGCGCTGTGTTGACGCCCTGAAAGAGAGACTCGGGGCTGAAGTTTTTAAAACTCACCGCGACACCAGTAAAGCATGATGATCACGGACAATCACATGCACCTCTACAACCACCTCAGGTTGAAGGCACTGAAGCAGTTTAAAAACGCTGGTGGCACTCATGTCTTCCTCGTTTCGCTTCTCAGCCACCATTACGGCGTGCTACCAAAAAGCGGCGAAGACTTCAGGGCCATTTTCGACCAGCACATCGAACTCGTCAGAAAGGCGAACGAGATAGTCAGGGCATACGCGGTGCTGTCAGTCCACCCGGCCGAGATTACGGTGCTCGCAAAGAGGTGGGGTGTCGACAGGGCGGCGGAGATCATGAAGGAGGCCCTCGAAATAGCGGGAGAGTACGTGAGGGAGAACAAAGCAGTTGCCATAAAGTCCGGGAGGCCGCACTACGAGGTGAGCGAGTACGTTTGGAGAACGAGCAACGAGGTTCTGCAGTACGCCTTTGAGGTGGGTAGAGAAGTGGACTGCGCAGTTCAGATTCACACTGAGAGCTACACGAGGGAGGGCATGGAGGAGATAGCGAAACTCGCTGACAGGGCTGGTCTGAAAAGGGAGAGGGTTGTCAAGCACTTTTCTCCTGCGAGGGTTGACGAGTTTGAGGAGCTCGGCATGTATCCCTCAGTCATCGCCATGGGAGACAACGTGCTCAGAGCGGCACAGCAGGGTAGCAGATTCCTGGTCGAGACGGACTACATAGACGACAGAGACAGACCCGGAAGCGTGCTTGGGCCAAAAACCGTGCCGAGAAAAATAAAGGAGCTTCTCAAGATGGGATTTGACGAGGACTTCGTTTTCAGAGTGTGCAAGGACAATGTCGAACGGGTCTACGGGATAGAGATGGACGTTTGATTTTTTTATTCTCTGTTTTAGGTCAGCCGAAAAATTTAAATAATTAGGGATACCTAAAAATTAACGGTGTTTAAGATGATGGCGCAGATGGTGATCACGCTGAGAGAAGGTTTCGAGGCGGCCCTGCTCATGGCAATACTAGTGGCCTACCTCAGGAAAAACTCAAGAACTGCCGAAATCAGGTATGCATACGTGGGTGCTGCACTGGCTGTCGTCCTTGGCGCTCTGGCCTCAGCAGTCGTGGCATCAGCATTCGGAGGACTCGACGAAGAGCAAAGGGCGCTGTTTGAGGGAGTTGCAGCCTACCTGGCAGTTGCCGTGCTGACATACATGATCGTCTGGATGGCCGGGAAGAACGTCAGAGCGGAAATCGAGTGGAAGGCGAAATCGAAGGTATCGTGGGGCATAGCCGGCGTCGCATTCATATTCGTTGTGAGAGAGGTCTTTGAGACCGTGCTCTTCCTCACGCCATACATGTCGATGGATTCAGCGGGAACAGTTACTGGGTTCGCGCTTGGACTTGGAATTGCACTGGTACTGAGCTACGCGATATTCAGACTCGAGTACAGCATGGACGTGAGAAAGTTCTTCCTGGTTACTGGAGTTCTGCTTGCGTTCATAGCCTCCGGCTTAGCGGGGTACGGCACCCACGAGCTCGTCGAGTTCGCCGAGGAGAGAGGGTACGAGTCCTGGCTGTTCGAGAAGGCTTACAGCCTCGGCATTGATAGCAGCAGCCCACTGCACCACAAGGGCGTTGTGGGTGGCATTCTCGCCGTGATGTTCGGCTACTCTGCAAGCATGGAGTGGCTGAGGTTGTTCATCCAGCTCGGCTACCTGACTGCCGCACTGGCCCTGATTGCAAGGAAATACGGTTCCCGCAGCAGGTCCGCAGGAAGAGTCACCCCATCTCTTTAAATACCATAACCCACTTCTTTTTCTGATGGAGTACATCTCCCACCCGCTGATCAAACAGAGAGCGATCGAGAGAAGGGGTTACCAGCTGTCCCTCGCGGCCTCGGCTCTGATGGAGAACACGCTCATAGTGCTGCCCACGGGGCTCGGGAAAACGGTCGTGGCACTTTTAGTAATAGCATCCAGGCTGCTAAACCACGACGGAAAGGTCCTGTTCCTCGCTCCAACCAAGCCACTGGTCGAGCAGCACGCCGAGTTTCTTAGGAGAACTCTGAGAGTTGGTGAAGACGAGATAGTATCGGTAAGCGGAGAGAACCCACCGGAAAAGAGGCCGGAAATGTACGCCAAAGCGAGGGTGGTGGTTTCTACTCCGCAGGTGGTGGAGAACGACATTCTCACCGGCAGACTCGACCTCGGAGACTTCGTCCTGGCGATATTTGACGAGGCCCACAGAGCCGTGGGTAACTACTCGTACGTGTTCATAGCAAGGGAGTACGTGCAGAGGTCGAGAAATCCGCTCATCCTCGGAATAACCGCATCACCCGGTAGTGACGCAGAAAGAGTCAGAGAGGTGATAAACAACCTGTTCATCAGGAATCTCGAGATAAAGACCGAGTACGACCCAGACGTCAGTCCCTACGTATCACAGAAGGAAATCGAGTGGATCAGAGTGGAGATGCCCGACGAGCTTCAATCAGTCAGAAAGGGATTTGAGAGGGCGCTGGAGCTGAGGTACAGGAAATTCAAGAGGCTCGGCCTCGACGTAGACATCTCAAACGCGACGAAAAAGGAGCTGCTGGCACTTCAGGAAGCTCTCCAGAGCCAGGCAGGTGAAACGGGTGAGCAGGTGTACTTCGAGGCACTGTCGGTCCTCGCAGAGGTGATGAAGATTCAGCATGCGGTCGAACTCATCGAGACACAGGGAGTTGAGGCTCTCAAGAGGTACCTGAAGAGGCTGTTCAAAGAGGCAAAGGGGAGGGGGAGCAAAGCCTCAAAATCGCTCTTCGAGGACCCAGTTTTCAGAGAGAGCATGATCCGGGCACTCAAGGTGAACGTAGAACATCCCAAGATGAAAAAGCTAATCGAGATACTGAACAGCCAGTTCAAAGCAAATCCAGATTCGAGGGTTATAGTTTTTGCAAATTACAGGGACACAACCGACAAGCTCGTCGACTTGCTGAGAAAGCGCGGTTTCAGCGTTGAGAAGTTCATCGGACAGGCGGCGAGGGAAGACGAGAGGGGGATGACTCAGAAGGAACAGATAGAAGTTCTCAACGCGTTCAGAAAAGGAGACATCAGGATTCTCGTCTCGACGAGCGTCGGTGAAGAGGGGCTCGACATTCCGGCCACAGACCTCGTCGTGTTTTACGAGGCAGTTCCGTCCGAGATAAGAGCGATCCAGAGAAAGGGCAGGACGGGGAGAGGAAGAGAGGGCAGAATAGCCGTTCTCATAACCAAGGGAACGAGGGACGAGGCGTACTACTGGGCGAGCGTGAGAAAGGAGAAGATGATGTACGACATGCTGTACAGGCTCAGAGACGAGATGAAAGCGAGTAGGAGCGATTACACCCTGTCCAGATTCATGAGCGTTGAGGAAGACGTTCCGCGGATAACGATATACGCGGACTCGAGAGAAATGAGGAGCGGCGTGGTGAGAAGGCTGAGGGAAAGGGGGGTTGCGGTGGAGGTCAGGAACTTAGACGTCGCCGACTACGTTCTCAGCGAGAGGGTGGGAGTGGAAAGGAAGACCGTCGACGACTTCCTCGACAGCCTCGTGGGAAAGGAGAGGCTTTTCTCCCAGGTGATGAACCTGAAGAAGAGCTACCAGAGGCCCGTTGTGATAATAGAGGGGGAAAACATTTACGGCAGGAGGAGGGTGAACCCGGCCTCGATAAGAGGGGCGATCGCAACCATAGCTGTCGACTTCGGTGTCCCTGTCATCTTCACCAGAAACGAGGATGAAACGGCGGATTTCCTATTGTCCATAGCGAGAAGGGAACAGGAGATAAAGGGGAGGGGTGTGCTGCTACACGCGGACAAAACCAAACGTGACGTGCGCGAGGAGCTCGAGTACGTCGTCTCCGCAATTCCGGATGTTGGTCCCGTAATAGCCAGGAACCTGCTCGAACACTTCGGAACCGTGAGGGCAATAGCCAACGCGGGTGTTGAGGAGCTTATGAGGGTTCCCAAGGTTGGAAAAAAGACGGCCGAGAGGATCTGGAAGTTCTTCAACACTCACTACAGAGGGGAAAAGCATATTGGTGATGGAGACAATACAGCCAGGCATGAAGCCGAAGGTTCTGGTGATAGTATCGAGCGGTAAAAACGACAAGGAGAAGGCCCTGACCGGGATGATGTAGGGTTGCTGAGATGAAGGGCTACGCGGAGAGAATTGAAAAGAATGTGAGGCTTGAGTACGTTGGAAAAACAATATCAGACCTCATAGCGGGAGGATACACTCCAATGGTGTTCTGAATAAAAAGAATCACCCGACAGGCACTCTGAACCTGTCGGGGAAAATGACCTTATCCTGGTGGATTTTCAGGAAGTCGTAACCGTGGCAGTCCTGACAGCCCACGCCTCTCTTCAGGTGTATGGTCAGAAGGTTTCCGCTGCTCGGAGAGAATGGATCCGGATACCCGTGGCAGGATCCGCAATCCATTTTTTCAATGTCGTAGTCCGTGTGACACTTCAGACAGTCCGAGTACTTCGAGTGGTGCAGGTCAGCTATCTCCTTGACGACATCATTTCCCTCCGCGTGACAGTACTGACAGTACTTCACCCCATCAACATGCCCGGGAATTCTGTCGGCCTGGGGGACGTACTGTCTCTTTTCGTTCAGGTGGCAGTTCTGACAAACGGGACCGCCGTCACTTTCCACGTATGCTCCGTTTTCCGGAGACGTGGTTTCCACGTTACCTTCTGGAGTCGCCGGGGGTGTGGGAGTTTGCTCGGGGATCGCGGTTTTTTCCGGCGTCGGAGTTTTTTCAGGAGCCTTTTCTGGCGCTTGAGCGCACATTGAAATGATGACAATCAGTGATATCGCAAAAAATAAAAGGGTTTTTGGGTTCATACTCTCCGTTACTCGACGAATGAATCCGCAGCCTTGTGGAGGCCAGAGATGTCAGTTCCGTGGCAGACCGTACAGTACTTTCCTCTCGGCAGGTGTATGTTCACGAGGTTTCCGTAGCTCGGCTTTGTTGCATCCGGATACGCGTGGCAGTTCTCACAGACGCTTCTGCCCTCCTCTATTGGCTCGGGTATCTGGATGTTGTCGGGCGGTCCGTGACAGATGCTGCAGTCAAGGTTGATAGTTCCGGGCCCGACATGGATCGTGTGCGGGTTGCTGCCGTGGCAGTTTGCACAGTACTGACCACCATTTATGTGAGGCTTGTAATCCGTAGACTTGGTGTGACAGACCGTACACTCGACAACAGGTGAAGCTGAGACCTTGCTCGGAGTCTTTGTCGGGACAGGTGTTGGCGTCTTCTCTGGGGTTGGCTTCGGTGTTGCGGTCTTCTCAGGTTTGGGCGTTGGGGTCTTCTCCTCGACAGTTTCCTTCTTTGTTTCTTCCTTGACAGGAGTTGGTGTTGCCTTGGCCTTCTCCTCTTGAGCGCAGCCGAGAATCAGTGCCCCCAGAACAAGCAGGGACAGCAGAATAACCATTCTCCTCTTCATAGACACACAATAATGAGGACAATATATTAATGTTGCGATTTACAGAGTGAGGGGGCTGTAAGGGGAACGAGAATTAGTTGAGGCCGAGATGTGCCACACTCACATTATCTCGGCTTCTTCGAAAACCTCTACCCCTCTGCTGGTAATTGAGTAGGGTCTGGGTCTGCGGGAGTGGTGCATCCTCCTCATCTTTATGACCTCAATAGCCAGTATCGCCTCTTCGAGCTCACTCTCCCTGACGACTCTGAGAGAGATGAGCCCGTCGGACACGTACTCCACAATACCGTACTTGGAGCTGAACGGGTTGTTCCTGTCACACTCGCTCGTCAGTATTGCGGTGGCTCCGGAGGATTTTATCAGGTCCCTCAGCTTTGACAGCATCCTGTACCTTCCGGCGTCGTCGTAAAGAGTCTCGAGAACGGACACGGAGTCTGTCACGATCCTCGAAGGATCAATTCTGTCTATAGCTATTTTGAGTTCGCTTTCAACCCTTTCGAGGCTCTTTTTAACATCCTCTGCCTCGAGCCTCACTATCAGCAGTCTATCTGAGTGCTCGGAGAACTTCATCCCGAAGCTTTCGGCAGAAGCTACGATGCTCTCCTCATCCTCATCGAAGCTTATTATCATGCAGTTTTCCCCGTTCTTGAGGCCTTCGTAAGTGAAGTGAAGACCTATGGTGGTCTTTCCCGTTCCGTACTGTCCGATGATCGCAACCACGTGGCCTCTCGGGATTCCTCCGCCGAGCATCACGTCAAGACCGCGTATCCCCGTTGACACCAGCCCGCCCATCAGATCACCCTCTCGTACTGAGTCACGGAGAAGCCGGAGTGCGGGTCAATCCTTATCCTGAACCTCGAAATCTTCTCTCTCTCGAGGTACCCCATTATCCCGACCAGCTTCCGGAAGTGCATCCACCTCGACATTCCACCCCTCTCGTCCACCCACTCGAAGACTGCTATCCCATCAGACCCGGCAAGGATCTCGTTCTCCTCCTTAGTCCCGAGGACCCCTGACGTTACCAGGGCAAGGGTTAGGCTGCCCTTCCTGATGCTGAGCTTCCTGATCCCGAGCATCAGATCGACAACATCAGGCCACTCCACACCCCTTCCAGCCATCCTCACGAGATCCGTAACGGAATCGAGAAACAGGATTGACCCACCGGGAATAGAGTCAAAAACCCTGACAAGCTTCTCGAGAAAGCTCTCTCCCCTCTTCAGCGGAAGCTCCTCTTCACCGATCACCCACTTCAGCGGCACGATGCTGTCCCTGAAGTACAGATCTGCCATACTCTCGACCCTGATCTCACCGAATTTTTCGGAAAGCGGGGGATACGTGAGCTCCACCTCCCGTCCAACCTCCTCCACTGTCGACGTCAGGGTTATCACTGCAGGATTTGCGCTTTCGTTTCTTAAAAGCAGGCTGTAGATGAATTCCCTTCCTCCTGCTCCAGGGGCCTCGATAACGTAGATCAGCCCAGGTTTGAGACCACCGTGCCGGTCGATGACATCCACGCCCGTGAGGAACACTCACCCCACCTCGACAACCGAGTCACACATCAGGGATAGCTGGGCGAAGTAAGGGGGCTCTATTTCATTTTCCACGACGACGATAATGCCCTTGAAGCCCTTCGCCCTTATCCTGCCTGTCAGCTGCCTCATGAACTTGAGCAGAGTTTCGGGAGACTTGTAGAGGGCGATCGTGGAGAGAGAATCCATGTAAACGAACTTGAGCTCTGAATCCACCATGTCCATTGCTCTCTCGACATACACCGCAATCTGTACTGGGTTCGGTGATTCTATGAACATGCACTCCCCGCTCTCCACTGTTTCGCTGCTGAACTGCCTTGTTGCGCAGTCAACGAATATTATGTTCCTGACGTTGACACCGTCCCTCTCAAGCTGCCTTTTTATGGACGGACATGGCTTGCTTAGGGAGACGTATATCCCCTTCGATATCGACGTCAGCAGGCGGAGTATTTCCGACACCGCGGTGAAGTATGAGGTCACGCTACTCCTGACGAGAATTACCTCATTTCCCCTCGACAGCTCGTCAAATATCCGCTTACCCAGATTCGTAGTGGAACTCGTAGCTGACCCTGACATACCTGCCCTCCTTAACCACTATACCATCCCCGGTGATCTCGTAGGGTATCCAGTCAAGTGGATGGTCTGTCCTGTACTTCTTTATAATCCTCATGGCCCTCCCGTAACCCCCGGGAACCCGGAGTATGTCGAGGTGTATTACGCACTCCGAAAGTGCCTTTGCCTCTCCAAACTCGCCGTAAAGTGGTGCCTCCTCGACTATTATGGCCGTAACGTCGTTATCGTAGCACAAGTCGGCAAGGTAGTTCAGAGCCCTCCTGTACAGGACCGGATCCGCAAAAGCCTTTTCCACACTCGTGACAGAGTCGAAAACGAGCCTGTCGACACTATCGAGCCCGGTCTCGAAGATTCCGGAAACGAGCTTGGTGAAGTTCTCCTTCGTGAGGGGGAGCAGGTTCCTGACGTCCACATCGAGAAACACCCACTCAATGCTGTCGTAAACATCCTTCATGAAGCTGAAGCTCCCGAGGTAACTTCTGCAGCTGTTCCTCGACATTGTCGTGAGTATGTACACCACCTTCTCCCCGTTTCTCGCACCCTCAGCCGCCCACTGCGAGGCGAGAATCGTCTTGCCCACCCCGTTTCTCCCAACGATGAGATTGACGGTGTCCCGGTCAAGCCCTCCTCCGAGCATCTCGTCAAGTTTGGCGATTCCGAACTTCGCCTGAGCCGAACACATGTTTTTCAGTTAATGCCGCACATATTTAAGAATTATTATCGGAAAAAATTTATTATCGAAAAATATACGTCCGCCAGAACTGAAAGGTGTTCGATCGGAGAATATTTAAACACAGGGTGCTCAAGATTTCGCCGGGGGGCCGTGGGGTAGCCTGGTTATCCTTCCATCTTGGGGGGGTGGAGACCCGAGTTCAAGTCTCGGCGGCCCCACTTTCAATATTTCACCGCGGGCACTTAAAAAACAGGAGATCACAGCTGGGGAGTGTAGCGAGTCACGATCTCCTCGGCCATCTTCTCGAAAACCTTTCTCGAGTGGGACAGAATTCTGGAGAACTTCTGGTGAAAGATCGTTCTTCCGTTCTGCGTTGCCTTTTTCAGCATTTCGTCGTGAGGTATTACAGCAAAAACACCCATGTGCTTGAAGTAGTTGAGCTCCCTCGACTGAACCATGTTCACTATGAACCCCTCATTCGGTACGCCAAGGCTCGTGACGAGCTTTGAGACCTTGAGCGCGTCGGCGTACGCGGGTCTGACGTCCGCAGAGACCACGAAGACGTGATCTGACGATTTTATGGAGTACAGAACGTACTTCGAAAGTCCGGGAGAGACGTCAAGAAGAATGTAGTCGTACACTGATTTCAGAACGGGTATCACAGAATACAGTCTCTCGATCTGTATCCTGTCCCCGAAATCCACGAGAGACTCGGCGGGAGAGACGTCGAAGCTGACGTCACCGACATGCACCTTTCCGACGCTCTCCGAGAACTCCGCCCTTCCAGAAAGAAAGTGCGTGAACGTGTACTCGGGCCGCTCGTCAAGGAACATGTGCAGGTTCGGCAGCGCGAAGTTGAGGTCAACTGCAAGCACCCTTTTCCCCCTGAGGGCGAGGGCTGCGGCAAGGTTCACGGTCACCGTGGTTTTCCCCACGCCCCCCTTTCCGGAGGGGAACGAGAACACCACTCCGCCCTCTCTCCTGAGCCGCTCGTATTTTGAGATTACCCTCTCAAGCCTTTCTCTCAGCTCGGAAAAGTCTACCTCCTTCATGGTCCGCCCTACAGAAGTCTCGGTGACCTGCCCTCCACTCTCTTTTCCCTCAGAATCCTGTGGCGCTCGGTCATGTTCGTTTTCAGCTGCTCTATCTCACCATACAGTTTTCCGAGCATTTCTTTCAGCTCTTCAATTTCACTTTCCAGCCTCCTCATGTCAGCCTCTGGCACGCTCACCACAGTCGAGTCGGGTATCGCCTCCCTGATGCTCCTGATTTTCGAGTCGAGCTCACCGCTTACCTCATCCAGCCGCCTGTCAAGCGAGGTTTTTATGCTCCTTACCTCTGTCCTGAGAGATGTCACCTGCTTCTCGACCTCCCTGCTTATCCTGCCCAGCTCTTCCCTCAGCCTTTCAGCATCATCGCTGCCAGTCTCAGACTGCAGTTTTTTCAGGCCCTCCACTTCAGACTCGACTTTCTGGAGCCTCTGCTCAAGAGCGTTCACCTTGGACAGGGCGTCGCTCACGTTCTTTTCAATGGATGGTATGAAGTGCTCCACAATTTCCTTCAGCTCCTCAAACAGCGCGTCCCACTTTTCAAGTCTCTTCTCGAGATCCATACCGTTCACCGTCTCGATCACAGAAAATAAAAGCTGTGAAGAGTGGCTGAATTACTGCTTAACCCTCAGCTTGGAAATCAGCAGTGCACCTCTTGCGGAAGCGGTGAGCGGGTTCTCGGGACACCTGACAGTCACGGAGGTTCCGAGAGACTCCGAGAGCTTTGTGGCGAACTTCTCCTTCAGCCCGGGGATCTCAGCCATGCCACCTGTTAGTATGAAGTCCGACTCAAGGACCTTCTTGTACATCTTGAAGTTGAATTCCGCAAGTGAGGGAAGGAACTCGAGAACGACGAAGTCGACGAGGCTGTCGAGGTACCTCTCAACTGGTCTGTTTACCGCCTCGTCAATTCTGAACGTGAAGAGACCCTTGTCAAACAGCTGGACTGTTTCCTGTATGCTCTTCCACTCCTTCAGGTTGGCGTACCTCTCCTTGTAGCTCCTCGCCGTTGCGAGGTCCACGTTCACGGCACCCCTCGTCTCGTTCATAATCTCGTTCTTTATCCACCTGTCCACGAGATCTCCCGAAACCTCTCCGGTAACCATGCTGAAGAGTATCTCACCCTTCCTGACCGCAACGACATCTGTGGTGGTTGATCCCGCGTTCACAACCACGAACGTTCTCTCCAGCATCCCGAGACCTTCAGGAAGGGCGAGGGCTGCGAGGAACGAGTCGTTCCACACCTCCTTTCCTGCCCACCCTATCGGAACCTGGCTGACGACCTTCTTGAACAGCTGGACGCCCTCTTCGGACTCAGTTGAGGGGACTCCGTAAGTAACGTAGGAGTTCTCCGGGATTCCGTATTCACTGGCTATCCTCGTCAGGAATATTTTGAGAAGCTCGGCCTCCTCCTCGCTACCTGGCAGCCCACCTCTCAGCATGTAAACGGCCTCGTCACCGTAAAGTTCAGCAGCCTCGTTTCCGATTACGTAATCCTTCTCTCCCGTTATCGGATTCTCCTTTTCCTTAACGCATGTTTCCACGATGATTATCTCATCCCCTCTGGCAATCACCGTCCTCTGAGAACCAATTTTAACACCCACAGGAACGGTCACGCCTTTAGCCTCCTTCTCAGAATCTTTTTTCCCGTTATTTGTCTGAGCGTTTCCCTCAGGCTCCATAACTGTCACCCGAATTAAGATACTCTGAATTTATATTTAAATGTTCCCGAAACCGGATCGCGCACCAGCCTGCAGACTGGACTCCAGAAAGCGAAGGACGCTCTCGAGATCGTCGGTTGGAATTGCTGATATCTCACACCGGACTTGATTCAAAGCACGATACTTGTGATTTAACCTGCAGTTTAATCGAAAAATTGATAATTTATACTGAACTTATTAGTATCTATGAACCTAAAGCAGTACCTCGCAGTAATGCTGGCGCTCTTTGCGGTGGCTGTGATAATCGCACTCATTCCGTCCCAGGAACCTGAGCCCGGATTTGCCAGAATAGACTACGTGGAAACCAAGTCGCTCAGCGTAAATACGAGCCACGTAAATCTGCAGTTTAGCATCAAACTGACAAAACCGGAAAAAATGGAGAACCTGACCCTGAAGGTGAAGTTCACGGACATCAGGACGAACCTGCTTATCGACGAATTTTCAAAGGAGCTCCCGGAAAAGACCGGGCGAGACTACACCGCGGTCGTCAACTGCACGGTCAGGAAGTCTTACGACTACCTCGTGAGGATTCTTCTCGAAAGGAATGGTAAGGTTCTTTCGAGGCACGATATGAGGATCCTCGGCCTGTCATCACTCCCTCCAGCAGAGAAGTCCGTGGAGATCTTCGTCAGAGACGCTGACTTCAGGCTCATCAACAAAAGCGGTGAGCTTGTGAGGGTGAAGGCGACGTACTACATCGATCCCTTAGCCAACTACACCGTTGAGTTTCACATAAAGGCTGTGCAGCTCGAGTCGGGTGTGCTTGCCGACGAGAGCTGGGGGGAGGTGACGCTGAAGAAGGGGATGACGAACCTCGTCTCGTTTTCGCTGACCCTGAAGGACGGGTACAACTACTACGTTGTACTCGAACTCTGGAACAACGGATACCTGATCGAGTCATGGAAGAGGACCCTCAAACTGAATCCGTACAAGGATGTAGAGGAAAAATCCGGGAAGGAGGGTTTCAGGGTGGAGGACTTCATCGTCGAGGAAAGAACCCCCTCACCATCAAGGTACGAGTACGACAGGAGTCCGAAACTCGCAGCTCCCGGATTTGAGGTTCTGACCGCTGTCGCAGCGGGAGGTGTTGCCTCGTGGATGAGAAGGAGATTGTGAAGAAGTCGATGGTCGTTCTGGCTGTAGTCCTGACGTTCGTTGCCGTGATTGGTTTGTACTTCAGCATAAATTCGCTGATCGGGGCCTACCTCGACTACAGAAAGAGTGTTGCGGTCAGCGTGCTGTTTAACCTGGCAATACTCGTAACCGCACTGTTCATGATGGAAAAGCTGAGGGAGGGTTAGGTGAGCCTGCCCTCCATGAAGTCCTGATAAGCCTTGAGATCGAAGTGCCCGTGACCGCTCAGGTTGAAAACTATGACCTTCTCCTCTCCACTTTCCCTTGCCTTCAGTGCCTCGTCTATCGCCACCTTTATCGCGTGGGTGGACTCGGGGGCGGGAACGATTCCCTCGGTTTCTGCGAAAATCTTGCCGGCCCTGAAAGTGTCAACCTGTCCAACGGCCCTTGCCCTCACGATCCCGTGTTTGACGAGGAGGCTGAGAGATGGAGCGTCGCCGTGGTATCTGAGCCCACCAGCGTGTATCGGCGGTGGTACGAAATCCCTGCCAAGGGTGTACATCTTCAGCAGCGGTGTGAGTCCCGCTATATCTCCGTGGTCGTACCTGTACTCCCCCCTCGTCAGGGTGGGACACGACTCTGGCTCAACGGCGACGAACTCTATACCATCATCCCTCACGAACGGGTAAACAAGTCCCGCGAAGTTGCTGCCGCCTCCAACACACCCTATCATCACGTCCGGAGTAACCTCAGCGATTTCGAGCTGTTTCTTCAGCTCCATTCCTATGATCGTCTGGTGAAGGAGCACGTGGTTCAGCACACTGCCGAGGCTGTAATTCGTGTTATCGCTCCGCACAGCATCTTCAACCGCCTCGCTTATTGCAATCCCCAGACTTCCCGGACTGTCCGGGTCCCTCTCGAGCACATTTCTGCCACTTTCGGTGAGCGTGGACGGACTGGGGATAACCTCAGCATTCCACAGCTCCATCAGGACCCTCCTGTAGGGTTTCTGGTGATAGCTCGACTTCACCATGTAAACCCTGCACTCCAGATCGAACAGCCTTGTGGCGAACGCGAGAGCCGAACCCCACTGCCCCGCGCCCGTTTCTGTCGTCAGCCTCTCGACACCTTCCTTAGCGTTGTAATATGCCTGAGCAACGGCGGTATTCGGCTTGTGGCTCCCCGGAGGGCTCGTACCCTCGTACTTGTAGAATATTTTCGCCGGAGTCCTGAGGAGTTCCTCGAGTCTCGTTGCCCTTATCAACGGGGTGGGTCTCCAGAGACGGTAGATGTCGAGAACCTCGTCTGGAATCCTGATGTACCTTTCCGTGCTCATCTCCTGTCTGATGAGCTCTTTCGGGAAAATTGCCTCGAGCTTCTCTGGCTTTACAGGTTCGCCTGTCTCAGGATCGAGAGGTGGTGGAAGGGGTTCAGGCAGGTCTGGCAGGATGTTGTACCACCTGTCCGGCATCTCGTTCTCGTCCAGCAGAATTTTCTTATTCATAGGAGATCAAGAACACGCATACTATATAAGCATTGTCGTTCAATAAAGGAAAAATACCAAAAAACAGGAATAACCAGCGACAGTGCGGGTATGATTCAAACCCTCAAGAATCCTCAAACGATATTTTACTTGGAGATGCAGGCTGAGTCATGCCTGCGATAATTGATGCCACCAAGTGTGATGGCTGTGGAGCCTGCATAGGTGCATGCAAGGGGGATGCTATTTCGCTGAACGGCAGCGTCGCCGTTGTCGATGAGGGGGCCTGTATGGAGTGCGGCGCATGCGTTAGAGCCTGCCCCAACAACGCAATAACAGTCGAGTGGTGATATTTAGCTTCCCTTCAATTTTGCAAAGCATTTTTATTCTCCTCCGATTTTCCGGGTTTTATGGAAACACTTGTCGACATGGCAAGAAAGGGCGAGTATCCGGAATGGCTTAAAGAAGTTGAGAGTCACGAGGGTGTGGAGCTCTCAAAAATCCTCAGGCTCATCGCAGAAGGTAAGGTCGTTGTTCCAAGAAACATTCTGAAGGGCGACTCATTCAGGCCAAGGGCGATTGGAAAGCTCATGTCAACCAAGATTAACGCCAATGTCGGAACCTCCGCAGATTACGTCAACGTTGATGAGGAAATCGAGAAGGCCAGAATTGCCCAGAAGTACGGTGCAGATGCAATAATGGACCTGTCCAGCGGAGGAGATCTGGACAGCATCAGAAGGAGGATAATGGAAGTTGTGGAGGTCCCTTTCGGGACCGTCCCCATATACCAGCTCGCAAGGGAGAAGAGCATTTACGATGTCGACGAGGACGACTTCTTCAGGGTGGTCGAAAGGCATGCGAGGGACGGAGTTGACTTCATGACAATCCACGCAGGTGTCAACAGGGTTACAGTCGAGAGGCTCGAGAGAAGTAACAGGCTCCTCGGAGTGGTCAGCAGGGGTGGATCGCTCACCATAGCATGGATGAAGCACAACGACGCCGAGAATCCTTACTACAGGAGCTTCGATTACCTGCTGGAAATCCTCAGGGAGTACGACGTCACAGTCAGCCTTGGAGATGCTTTCAGACCTGGTTGCATTCACGACGCGAGTGACAGGGTCAAGTTCACGGAGTTCATAATTCTCGGAGAGCTTGTCGAGGAGTGCAGAAATGCAGGGGTGCAGGCGATGGTTGAGGGACCGGGACACGTGCCCATAGACGAGATCGAAACGAGCGTGAAGGCCATGAAGTACGCCACCAACGAGGCCCCGCTGTACCTTCTCGGTCCGCTGGTAACGGACATAGCGGCAGGGTACGACCACATCGCCGGGGCGATAGGTGCGGCGATTGCGGGCATGCACGGCGCTGACTTCATATGCTACGTAACTCCCGCAGAGCACCTCGCGCTTCCAACGGTAGAGGATGTCGCGGAGGGTGTGATCGCCTCCAGGATAGCCGCACACGCAATAGACCTGGTAAAGGAGGGGCAGAGAGAGAGGGCGAGGAGGCTTGACTACGAAATGAGTCTCGCGAGAAAGAGGCTCGACTGGGAAACCCAGTTCAGGCTGTCCGTAAACCCCGAAAGGGCCATGAGCATTCACGCCAGGAGGAAATCGAAGGGAGAGACATGCAGCATGTGTGGGGATCTGTGCGCGATAAAGACGATAAACGAGGTGTTCGAGGAGAGGGCAGAGTAGCGCTCGAAAACGGAGATTTTACACCACAAATTTCATAAACATGATTTGAGAGTGATTCAATGCCCCTGAGTGCGGGGGTTGCCGAGCCAGGCCAAAGGCGGTGGACTCAAGATCCACTCCCGGAGGGGTTCGTGGGTTCGAATCCCACCCCCCGCATAGCTTTTCGGTAATGGATCTGTTGCACGTTTGCGAAGCATTCCAGATTTGCAAATCGGCACTCATTTCTCACCTGAGGCCACAAATATGCTGATCTCAGCATTCTCCCCACAGCATGATTGGGCACAGCAGTTCTCACCCGCACACTCCACACTCACGTTTCTGAGTCCTGCCTCCCTGAACCACCTTTCGATGTCCGCCCTACTGAAACCCATCCACCTGTCGTGATGCACCTCTCTCAGAAACTCATAGCTGTGCTCGTCCAGGTCCGTAACCACCAGCTTACCTCCCGGCTTGAGAATCCGCACCATCTCCTTTATCGCTCTGGGTGGTGACTCTACGTGATGGAGGCACATGTTGGCGAAAACGTAGTCAACGGATCCATCCCGGATGGGGAGCTTTTCTGCGTCTCCGACACAGCAATCCACATCGAAATGCTCGAACTTTTTATTCATCTCCTTCAGCATCACTTTTGACCTGTCAACCGCGATAACTCGCAGACCTCTGCGAACCAGCCCTTCCGCAATAAAGCCCGTGCCAGCTCCAATGTCAGCGGCAATCCTGCCCTTCTCTACGCTGGCTGCTGACAGAGCCTTTTCCCTGACCTCATCTGAAAAGAAGCTCTTACGCATCTCGTCCCACTGACGGGCCACTCTATCAAAATAATCCTCGTTATCCACACCAACCACCACTTTTTGGCTCGTGACACATGATACGCTGGAAATATGTAATGTTTGCGGAGTGGCTGCAGCTCCGCATATTTCCTGTGTTACAGCAGAATTAGAGACTCAGACAAACCTGCATTCAGGAAAAAAGGACCAGCACCCACGTGAACATACACCGGGACTATCCTCTCAATCTTATTTTGGGCTGGGGTGTTTGAGGGCAGGGCCCCGGCAATTCTTCGAATTTTACCAGCAGGCTGAAAATAAAATCTCCTCCTTCCACAGCGAATAAGCGATCATTTTCCACATCAACCCATGCAGGAGTTCAGCTCAGCCCGTTTATTAACCTGAGAATTGCGATTCCCTTCAGGTACCAGAGCACTATAATGCAGGTGGCGATGATGGCGTAGTTTGCGACAACGCTGTCAAATGACATCTCGGCGATTCTCACCCTCCTCTTCATGGGCCAGTAGAGCTGAACACCGGACTTCGTCAGCATGTCGAGGAGTATGTGCATCCCCACCCCGTAGAACGCAGCCACCCCGAGTGACGGGTTAAAGTACCCCACCGCTGACGACAGCAGAATCATGAAGAGGAGCGAGTGAGTGACACCCCTGTGCTTCACTCCAACCACGTAGTCGAGGTCGCTGAGGAGTCCAAAGAATACCGCATACAGCGAGAACTCAAGACTTGACGTTAACAGATACGCGGGCGTAAACGTGGCGATCGCGTGTGTTTTCTTCAGCATGTATCAATTTTATGATCGCTGAATATATATTTGCTGGATCCTGATTTCGATAGAGTAATATATTGGATCAAACAAATGTTCGACATGGTTCTGTCGAAGATTATCGAGGGTGGACTGCCCGATGGATCCGTTATTCTCATAACCGGGGAGGCAGGAACCGGAAAGACCATTCTCGCGTCATCCATCGCTCAGGAGGAGCTCGAAAAAGGCGGGAAGGTGATGTTCATCTCATTTAACGAAACGAGGGAGGAGTTCTTCAGAAACTCAAGAAAGGTAGGGCTTGACCTCGAAAGGGACTCGTTCACGTATTACGACCTGTTCAGCGCGGGAAGGAGCGTGGTTGAAAACCAGCTGAACTATCTGTACACTGAGATATACAAGAACAAACCTGACCTCATAGTGATCGATTCCATAACGTCCATACTCTCCTCGTTTTCAAAAGAACACGTAAGGAGCTTTCTGCACACATCCATAGGCAGGTTCGTCAAGATGATGAACTCGAAGGCCATACTGATCTCCGAGAAGCCTTTCGGAAAGACCGAGCTGGGACACGGGATCGAGGAGTTCGTCGTTGATGGTGTTATCGTGCTCGAGCTCATTTACGAGAGGGAGCACTTCAGGAGGATAATGAAGGTCCTGAAGATGAGGGGGAAGAGCATCGACAAACCGAGCTACGAGTTCGAGATAACGGACAGGGGGCTCATTGTATTTGATGTGCCTGAACTCGACGCGAGCGAATTCATTTCAAACGAAAAGCTAACAACCGGGATTGAAAGGCTTGATGAGCTTACTGACGGAGGGTTTTACAGGGGCACCATTACCGTCGTGGTGGGGAACACCGGCAGCGGAAAGACGACGTTCGGAATACACTTCTGCTACGCAAACGCATTGCTTGGCAGGAAGGCGATGTTCATAACGTTCGAGGAGAGCAGGAACGCCATTCTGAGGGCAATGGAGAATTACGGCATGGACTACGAGTCCGTTAAGGACTGGTTCATGGTCTTTGACTTCATTCCAGAGGCGAAAAGCCCGGTTTCCTACTTCGTGAAGATCTCCCAGCCAATATCAGAGCACAGGCCGGAAGTGATGGTGATAGACAGCCTGACGTCGCTGCAGCAGCACATGGACATGAGAGAACTCACCAAGATGATGAGGTACCTGCAGATTGTCTCCAAGGAGAACGGCACGACAGTTCTTGCGACGCTGAACAGGTGGGTGGATCTCAGCAACCTGACGACGTTTCCCGCAACGTACCTGAGCACCCTCGCCGACAACATGATCGTCCTAACGACGTTCATCGACGGTTCCGAGCTGAAGAGAAAGCTGACTGTCCTCAAGCAGAGGGCGAGCGACCACTCAAACAGAGTTCACGAGTATGAGATAGGTAAGCAGGGGGTGGTGATACTTGATTGACGACTTTCCGGAGTCGCCACAGGAGGTCGTCGTTGAAGCTGTCAAGAGAGCTGCTGAGAAAACCAACCCAGCGCTGGTGAAGGTGCTGGAGGTCCACCTGAGGGAGACGACCGGGAGGGGATTCGAGGTCGTCTACGAGGACGTCGATGCTTTTCTCGATAGCATAAAGAAGCTGTTCGGCGAATACGGTGGCAGGTTCTTCGAGCTGGCAATCGTTAGTGAAATCAGGCAAAGCGTGGGCTTTATCAGGAGTTCCGACTCGCTCAGAGAGGTGCTGAGGGAGCTCAACATCTCACGTTAATGTTAATGAATAATCAGAAAGGTTTAAATACTGGCAGTCATGAGTCTGATCGAATGCCGCACGTCCCGGAAAGAGGATACGGGTACTTCGGATTTTTCTGGTTTGGGTTTAGCTTTGGCTACTGATTCTGGAGGTGCTGTGCATGACTTCTCCATGTTCGATGGTTCTGGGGGCGGTTTATATAAGTTTGTTGAATAAAAGAGGTGCATAAAAATGCACGGAAAGAAGAGACGGCTCAGGAGGATACTGAAAGGTGACAGGACATTCATAGTCCCGATGGACCACGGAATGACCAGACCGGAGGACGGGCTCGAGGATGTGGACAGAATGCTTGCTCTGCTCGACGGGATTGCAGACGCATTTGTGCTCCACAAGGGTATGGCGAAGCACTCCGCTTACGTCGAGGAAATGGAGTCTGCCCTGATAGTCCACCTCTCCGCGTCCACCTACCTCAGCCCCGACCCGCTGGCAAAAAACGTCATCACGAGCGTCGAGAAGGCCATTCAGCTTGGGGCGGATGCTGTGAGCGTGCACATTAACGTCGGTAGCAGCAGCGATGGTGTGCAGATAAGGGAGGCGTCCTTGATTTCTGAGCAGTGCGACGATTACGGAATCCCTCTCCTCGTCATGAGCTACCCGAGGGGTAGTGGAATAAACGAGTACGGTGTCTAGGAGGTTAAGCTCGCCGTGAGGGTTGCGAACGAAATAGGGGGAGACATCGTGAAGACGAACTACACCGGGAGTGTCGAGACGTTCAGGGAGGTCGTTGCCCACTCAAAGGTCCCGGTGCTCATTGCCGGTGGGGTGAAAAAGGAGAGTCCGGCCGAGTTTCTCGAAGTTGTGAGAGAGGCCATCGAGGCCGGGGCCAAAGGTGTGGCTGCGGGCAGAAACATATTTCAGGCAGAGAATCCGAGAGAGCTCGCGATCAGAATCGCGAGAGTCATACACGGTGTTGCGTATGAAAGAGATCTGGTTAATAGATGATGGGGACAGCTGGGAAGAGGTAAAGGAAAGGGTGAAAGACGCAATAGAGCTCGGATTCACCGGCGTGGCTGTCAGAGAGGAGTTTGTCGAGCTGGCATCAAGGCTCGGAAGCATTGAGGTAGAGGTGGCGGAGGTACACAGGGTTAGAGGCGCGGAGGATCAGGAAGAGGCAATCCGGCTGAGCAGGAGCAGGAAGAGGCTGTTCCTCGACTTCGAGAACTGGAAGATAATCCCGCTCGAAAACCTGATCGCCATGAAGGGCAGTGCCAAGGTAATACCCGTTGTCAGGGACGTGGAAGAGGCGAGAGTCGTGCTAACGACTCTGGAGAGGGGTGCGGACGGTGTGGCAATAACACCCATGACCAGGGACGAGATGAGAGCGTTCAGAGACGTCGTGGAGGGCGAAGGTCGAGTAAGCCTTATTCCCGCGAAAGTTGTTGAGATCAGGAAGCTCGGAATGGGGGACAGGGTGTGCGTGGATACGATTTCGCTCATGACTCCCGGAGAGGGGATGCTTGTCGGTAACACGGCAGAATTCATGTTTCTCGTGGCAAGCGAAAGTGAGGAGAGCGAGTACGTCTCTTCGAGGCCTTTCAGGGTGAACGCAGGGAGCGTTAACGCGTACATCAGGGTTGGGGAAAGAACGAGGTACCTCGCGGAGCTGAGATCCGGTGATGAGGTGGAGATAGTCAGATTCGACGGAAGAACGAGAAAAAGCTACGTTGGGCGTGTAAAGATTGAAAAGAGACCCATGCTGTTAATCAGAGCGAGGGCGGGTGACGTCGAGGGGTCGGTCATTCTCCAGAACGCAGAGACAATAAAACTCGTCAGGCCGGACGGAAAGCACGTCAGCGTTGCGGAGCTGGGGGAAGGAGATGAAGTCCTCGCATACCTCGGTGAGAAGGCTCGCCATTTCGGTGTTGCCGTGGAGGCGAGCATAATTGAAGGGTAAGTTCGTCGTGAGCGTCAAGAGCTTCGCCGAAGCTTCCCAGGCGCTGAGAGCTGCGGATGTTGTTGAGTTCAGGCTTGACCTGTTCCCCTCCCTGCCGGAGTACGAGAGGGTGAGGACCGGAAAGCAGTCGATAGTGACGATAAGGCGAAGGGAAGACGGTGGGAGGTACGACGGAAGTGAGGAGGAAAGGCTGGAACTGCTCAGGAAGTATTCGAAGTACTCAGACTACGTGGACATCGAGACAAGGCTCGATGATGATGCGTTCCTCAGGTTCGAAAAGGTGAGGATCATCGAGTCCTACCACAACTTCTCCGAAACACCGCCATACGAGGAGCTCAGGGACCTCGTGGAGGGAAAAAGGGGTGACATCCTGAAGATAGCCACAATGGGCAGCGGGAAGGAGGATGTGCTGAAAATTGTGAAGCTCCTGACCGAGTATGATGATGTCGTCGCGTTTCTGATGGGGAGGAAGTACGCGTACACGAGGGTGCTCTCCTTCATCCTGGGGGCTCCGTTCATATACTGCTCCCTATCAACCCCCGTGGCCCCGGGGCAGTACGACATCTACACCGCGAGAAAGATTCTGAAATCGATGGGAGTCATATGAAGATCCTGATATACGGGATGGGCGGAATGGGAGGAATATTCCACAGGTTCTTCGACAGCAGGGGTTACTACGTGAGAGGATATGATATCAGCAGGGAGAGGAGCGAGATAGACGAGAGCGAAATAAGTAATTTCGAAGTGATATTCCTGTGCGTTCCGATGGACGAGATAGAGAACGCGCTGATCCACATACACAGGAGAAACCGGGGGGCGCTGATCGTCGACATCTCCACACTGAAGAGGCACGCCATCCCTCTCCTCGAGAGGATGGGGTTCGACTACCTGAGCATACACCCCATGTTCGGGCCGGACAGCGAGATAGGGCTGTCGAACATAATAATTGTGCACAGAAGTGGGAGAGAGGAGGAGAACACCATACTCGAGGAGTTCAGAAGGGCCGGGGCGATACTTTCCAGTCTGCCACCAGAAGAGCACGACAGGAGGATGGCAGAGATACAGGGCACGGCACACTTTCTGCTCTTCCTCTTTGCCATGACCCTCAGGAACAGGTTCAAGGGAGAGTACCAATACGGATCGCCAATATTTCTCGTCATTCACAAGCTGGCCAGCAGGATAATCAACCAAGACTGGAGGCTCTACTTCCACATACAGAAGAACGCAGAGGACATCAGAAAGGAGATCCTGAACACCGCCAGCGTGCTCGACGAAGTTCTGAAGGACGAGGAAAAGTTCCAGAAGCTCGTCGAAGAGCTGAGAAAAACCTTCGACAATCACTCTGACTCCACAATCATCCTCGACGCCTACAAGTCCACGGTGAGTGTAGAGGGCCTGGCCATGCTGAGGGGATACATACGGGCCGTTGACTCCCTCATCCTCAGGCTCATAGAGAAGAGGGTTTCTGCGGGAAGACTTGTTGCAATAGAGAAGAAGCGGATAAATGAGCCGGTTGAGATATCGCACGTCGAGGACGTGAAACTCAGGGAACTGACTGCAAAAACGCAGCTGAACCCGATCATGGTTTCAGAGATATTCGAAAAGCTGATGAAGCTCACAAAGGAAGAGGAATACAGAGTCCTCGGAGTCTCGAAGAAGGTCGCGGTTCTCGGTCCTCCGGGGAGCTTTTCTGAGGAAACTGCCCTGAAGCTCGTGGGCTCAAGGCTTCCGCTGAGATACCAGAACAAGGTTGAGGACATATTCTCGGCTGTGGAGAGTGGAAGGGCCGATTACGGAATAGTACCGATAGAGAACTCGCTCCAAGGAACTGTCCTGCACACGCTGGACGCGCTCATGAGGCACGACGTAGAGGTCTTCGCGGAGCATGAGGCAGAGATAAGGCACAACCTGGTGGCGAAAAGGAAGCTCTCGCTTAAGGATATCGAGGTAATCTACTCTCACCCGCAAGCCATAGCCCAGTGCAGCGAGTTCCTGAACAACTACCTTCCGCACGCGGAGATACGGTACACAAGAACCACGAGCGAGGCTATAGAGATGCTGGACGACAGGTCGGCAGCAATTGCCTCAGAGCTTGCGGCAAAGCTTTACAGGCTGCAGATAATCAAGAGAGACATACAGTCCATAGAATCCAACAGAACGAGGTTCTACATCATCAGAAGGAAGGGAGGCTCATCCAACGGTGACGAGAACCTCACGTGCCTGTTCTTCGGAGTGGATGACAGGCCGGGAGCGCTTTACAGAGTTCTCGAAGTCTTCTACAGGAACGGGATAAACCTCAGGAAGCTCGAGAGCAGACCGGCCGGTACCAAGCTCGGGGACTACGTGTTCTTCGCTGAGGCTGAGGAGAAACTTTCGGACAGAATTGTGGAGGAGATAAAAGAAAGGACCACGTTCTGCAAGGTCGCAGGATTCTTCAGGAAGGTGGACAGGCTCGACGTTTTCACAGATTAGAGAACATCATCAGGAAGAGTATTCCGAACAGCATCGCGAACATGAAGATCATGTAATTTCTCTGCTTTTTTCTGTCCTCCTCATACCTCGTCTGGCAGTCCTTTCCGCAGAATATCTCCTCCGGCTCTATTGCCTTCCCGCAAACCACACAGTGTCTGTGGGGTATGATGCCAGGCATGAGAAGAGACTGTGCAGATTCCTATAAATAGTTTATTTTTCCTTTATGTACTTTTCGAGAACGGGATCGAGTTCAACCCTGTATCCGTTCACCTCAAGCTCAAAAACGAACCTGCCGTCTATGGGTGTTTCCGAGGTGAGGATAAAACGGAGCTGATTGGAGTTCAGCTTGTTTTCCAGGTGGAAAATCTCAGAGAACAGCCTCGATATCAGAATCTCGTCCCTTCTCGGCTGGGCATTCTTGATCATCAACCCGACAACGGTTCCGCTTTTGCTCTCCACCTTGTTCATGAGGTTCGCGAGGAAGAGGTAGGTTTTTTCCAGACCATGCACGAGAATTAGCTCGGAAATGAGGGTTATGCAGACCGAAGAGGGTTCGCGCCTCGTCTCAATCGACTTCGACAGTATTATGTTGATCTCGTTGAGGTTGGCAATGTTGAACTTCCTCGAGCTGAATATCTCGAGGTTTCGCCGTTCTCTGTACGACTCAACAATTCTCTTGACTATTATGGGATTCTCAGATGGAAACCAGATTATGTTATCCGAAACCTTCGTCGTGATGTTGTAGGCAAGGGATGTCCCGCCAAAGCCGCTGTCGGCTATGACAAGATAGCTTTTAACCATTATCCATCAACCACCCTGATTGATATTATAAGATTTACCCCCTATTTATTAACCTTGTTCTCAGTGAACCCAGAGTAAAAAGAGGATCGCTACCTCCGTCATTGACCTCCGGATATCACCCTGAGAACCCTGACCTCTCCCTCCTCAGCCACAGAATCGATGGGCACAGGATCGGTTCCCCTGATTATTACCACCGTCTCGGGGTTTATCCCGAGTTCTTCGAGCAGCTCGGAGTACCGCCTTTCACCCTCCACCTCAACCTCCTTTTCCCTGAACTCGAAACCACCCAAAAAAGTGAATTTGACTCTAATCCTCTTCCGGGAGGATCTCTCTTGCGACCTCATGAACCGTCCTCTCTTCCACCGGATTTTTAATATCATCGACATTTTTCATCAGGAGTTTTTCGTCCTTCATTATCTCCTTCTTCCTGCCCTTTCTTTTGAAAAGTCTCCAGTTAAAGCGCCTCATAGTGGATCACAATATTACAGTTGGCTTTTCTCCTATATTAATGTTCTCTGACATCCGCTAAAAATTTTAGCAGGTATATTATTTAAATGCTCCAAGTAAATCGGCACGACCCGCTTTTACCAGCACATCTCTCAAGGCCCGCTTCACACCTGCGACGTCCCCCTTCTTGGCCACGGTGGGAATG
>NZ_JBPLZQ010000060.1:0-2942 GCF_054018175.1 Geoglobus sp. | reverse complement strand
TGACCTTCGCAAGCCCGAGAGCGCAGAGCTTCTTCCCCTTCTGGGTCTTCACGTCAAACTCCACGTCATCGCAAACGTTTCCACAAAACGTGCAGATTGCGTACGCCATTCACTCCACCCCTAAAAGCTCCTTTACCGACTTTACCTCCTCGTCCGTCTTCTCTAAGGTTCCCCTTACTCCCTTGAACCTCGGCATTCCCGTGCCGTCAGTGTCGTCTGCAATTACCTGATTTGCGTACGGTCCCATCGGGATGAAAATGACACCCTTTGGCACCTCGCCAACCCTCGCGAAGACAACGACCTCTCCGAACTCGGTCTTCACCTTAACCCTGTCTCCGTCTTTGAGACCGAGCTTTCTGAAGTCCTCCTCGTTGATCTCGCAGTAGCTCACGGCCTTGAAGTATTCCTCAGAAAGCTTCTCCTCGACCGTTTTGCCCTGATCAATGGTTCTGCCAGAAATAATCTCAACTTCTATCATCTCAGACACCGTTATTTTTTGAAGAGCGTCTATTTTTGAGGATATTTAATGATTACTATTTTTACCTTAACTGGATTAACTATTTTTGCCGAGAGCTGAAAATTTTCAAACATGAATGCGGTCCTGCTCTGTTCGGGACTCGCCACGAGAATGGGGGGCAGGGTAAAACCCCTCGTGAAGGTGGGCGGAAGGGAAATTCTTTACAGGACCATCACGCTCCTCGCGAGCCATGGAATAGACGAATTCGTGGTTGTCGTTAACAGCAAGAACAGGCAATCAATCGAGGAGTTCCTGAGACGGGTCAATGTGAACTACAGGCTGGTTGTCAACGATCGCCCAGAAAGGGGGAACGGGTACTCTCTCTACCTCGCCAGGAATCACGTCTCCGGGAGGTTCGTGCTTGCGATGGGTGATCACGTCTTTGGCCAGGATTTCGTGAAAGAGGCCCTGAGAGGAGAGGGGTTGGTTTGCGACGGTCAGCCAAGGTACGTCAGCATCGAGGAGGCGACGAAGGTTCTGGTAGAGGACGGGAAGGTAAGGGACATAGGCAAGCACTTAACCGGGTTCTGCTGCGTCGACACCGGTTTCTTCGTTCTGGACGAGTCCATCTTTGAGCATGCGGAAGAGCTCGTCAGGGAGCGAGAGGTCGTGGAGCTTTCAGAGGTGGTGAGGAGAGCGGGACTGAAAGTTCATCGCGTGGATGGGAGGTTCTGGATGGATGTGGACACTCCTGAAGACGTGAAAAGGGCGGAAAAGGCACTCTTCAGCCTTGCGGTTAAGGGAGAAGATGGTTTCGTGTCAAGGCACCTCAACAGGAAGATTTCAACGAGAATTTCGAGAGCGCTGGTGAACAGGCTGTCTCCAAACCACGCCACTCTCGTCTCTTCCCTCGTGGGGATTGTGTCCTCTATTTCCGTGCTCTTCAGCGTGCCCGTAGCCGGGCTGATCTACCAGCTCAGTTCCATTCTGGATGGGGTTGATGGGGAGATTGCGAGGGTGGCGATGAAAACTTCGAGGATTGGAGGGTGGGTAGACTCCATCCTCGACAGGCTGGTCGATTTCTTCTTTCTATCCACTCTTGCCTACACCACGCTGAAAACTCCCCAGGAGTTTTTCGTAGCCATGCTCGCAATCTTTGGCTCGTTCATGGTGAGCTACGTGGCCGAGAAGTACAGAGCGGACTTCGGTGAGAGCATCTACAGGAGGATCACGGTGAAGATTCCGGGGAAGAGGGACGAGAGGATATTTCTGGTGATGATTTTCTGCCTTTTATATCCGCATGTAACCACCGTGTATCTTTTCGCTCTGCTCACCCTGATGACGTTTGGCAGGGTCGGGTAGATGGCTCTGAAGGTCGCGACCGCGGAAATCAGATAAAGCCTCGAGCTGCAGGTTCTGGAGCGGTATCAACGCTCCTTCTTCCTTTTCAGAGTTTATCTGCGTATTCCAGATTAGCAACGACAAAAATCAGAAACATGGGACTGATTAGTGCGCAACGATGGTTGTGAAACGGAGATTTCACACCTCACCCTATGCGAGTGTTAGGAGCAAAACCGTGAATGTGTACCTCTACGCTCCAGCTACCTGCACAGGGAAAATCTTAGCTTTCGGGTGTATGGATACGCTGTATCTGTCAGGTTCATAGGCTATGCTGAGAGAGTCAAGGAGAGACCGAAGAAGGAGATGGTTCTGGAGTGTTGAAGAACTCTGAAAAAGCGATAACGGCCGGCGAGATAGTGGAGGAGATCTGCAGGAGATACGGTGATCATGGACAAGGGATTCTACGCCTACAGGAATTACTTGATCGGAGTAAACGAGTACAGGATTGTTCCCCTGATCTTCCCGAGGAAGAACTTCGATACTGATAGATTAAATGGAATGCTGAGCTACCCTCTGAGTGTTTTCGATTCCAGGAATTTGAAGGAGGATATGAAGCTTTTCAGGGGTTTGAAGAGAAAATTGATGACTTTGCCTGAAAACTGGCAGAGTTTCAGGTCAATCAGGTCGATGATTGAGGATGTGTTTAAACTCGCAAAATCTTTCGGTCTGAGGAGATTGCACCGATATACGAGGAGATCTGTGTATAAATTCGTTGCTCTGAATGTCCTTCTGGTTGGCGTGGTTGTTGCTCTGGCATTCAGGGAAAAGAAGGTGTTGCAGAGGCTGGCTGAGATGTGATTTTGTAAGGGGCCTAATTGAGGTTGATTTTTCAGAGATTGGAGTGAATGAGGGAATTGGGTTTGTTGATTTGTTGAATTTATCACAAAAACAAAAACAGGAGATTAGAGAGGTTATTTGGAAAAAGTATCTGGATGATGAAAGGCTTAACGTCGCTGATTGTTACTGTTTGGACATTGAAACAATTTATTCTGCTTTAAACGCTTATTTTAAGGTTATTACGCTGCTGGACACCAAAGAAAAGCGAATTTACTTTTTCACGTGTGGATGTTCGATATTGGAAAAA